>NZ_RZSX01000882.1:0-2532 GCF_004023105.1 Mesorhizobium sp. M5C.F.Ca.IN.020.32.2.1
ACGGTGATGGCCGGATTGCCAGCGTCAATCCCGCGCCGCCCAATCATCAAGGCCGCCGCGGGATTGACGCTGGCAATCCGGCCATCACCGTCGAGGACGGCAATGCCTTCGGCCGCCGTGTCGACGATATCCTCGATGTGGGCTCGCGCCGATTCAAGCTCGGCCGCCATGGTGTTGAAGCCATGCGCCAGTTGCCCGAACTCATCCTTGCGAGTGTGGGTTATGCGCGTCATGGCATCGCCCTTGGCCAGCGCTTCCATGCCTTTCGTCAGGTCTGAAAGCCCGGAGCCGAAACGACGCAGTAGCGCCGCCGCGAATCCGGCCGCAACCAGCATGGCGGCTGCCGCATTGAGGCCGACCAACCAAAGCATGTTGCTGGTGCGCCTTTCGGCATCGCCTAGCAGGGGGTCGTATTCCAAAAGCACGGCGCCGATGATCGTGTCCTCGGGATGTTCGATCGGAACGACCAGTAAGTCATCGATCTCATGAGGATCGTTAAACCTGCGTGGGACGCCATCCTCGAGGGTCTTGCCGACTTCATTGCCGGGGTCGTGATCGAACTTGTCGCCGATATTGTGGTCTTCGTCGGAAGCGTGGGCCAGGAGGATCTTGTTGCGGTCGACGACCAGGAAATCCCTGCGCAAACCATGGTGCTGATGCTCCAGAAACTCGCGTAGCGCGTCGGGTCGCTCGAACAGCGAAGGTGCCCCATCGGATGACTTGAAGACGATCGTGTTGGCCAATTCCTGCGCGACATTGGCCGCTTCGGTCAATCCCAACGACCTGATCGCGGCCATCTGTGTAAAAATCGCAACGCCGCCTACGAGGCCGATCAAAGCCGAGGCGGCCACCATGCTGAGAATGATCTGGCTCTTGATGCGCACGTCACAGGCCCGCTGAAAACGACGGCATCATACATACCCGATCGAGCCAGCATTTCATTTTCCGTCTTTTATTACCAAATGCTTATCAACGTCCTAACGATGAGCCAATCCGGCGGCTCTTTTGCCTCTCCGGCCCACAGCGATTTGCCTCGGGCGCCTAGTTGCGAGGGTGAGCATCCGACTTCGTACAGCGCCAGGCAGGCCATACGTACGGCCCTTGCAGGATTCAGCCGATAACCAGCCGGCTGCGCCGGCCCGCAAGACATCATTTCCCGGGCGCGCCCGGGAAATGTGTCATCAATTTCTGCTCGGCTGTCGCCCAAGCTCGATCGTGGGAACCGCGCAGAAGCAAGATGCTTATAACGAAAGCCAAAATTCCGGAAATCACGCCGAGAACCATCCCTGAACCGATCACCGATGTCGCAACTATGCCCGCAAAGACGCCTGCGATCGCGCCGCTGATCGTACTCACCATGCCTGCGGTCGTCATGAAATACTGCAGGGGCGATGGTCTCAGTCCCTTGTCGACGAGCACTGCCGAGCGGTCGTCGTGCGTAGAGTGGATAAGGTACTTTTGCATAATCGGCGCGACTTCGACGTAATAGTGCCGGATCCGCGCCATGCCACGGGCGTGCACCATATCCTCGATCGCAACCTGCACGGCGCGCACGAAAGTGACCAGACCGATGAAGAACAGGCAAGGCAGCAGGATCAGGCTGAACAGCACGAAGGGCATACCCATTTCCGTGACTTGCGCGACGAATGACAGAGCGATCGTTACGCTCGAGACCGACCTGAGGAACAGATTGGCGCGCTGGTTCGCTTCTTGAATCGTGGCTGCGCGGGCGGTCTGCAGCACGAAATGCTCGGTTGTCATGCACTGCAGGACTTGCTGCGTGTTGGTGCTCTCTTTCGTCATTGCGTCCTCCTTCGTTCGGCTCAACCACAACGCGACCGAAGGCGACTATGATTGGCCTACCCGCGCGACAAGTTTGTAGCCGCAGCCTTGCCTCGTCGTACCGGTCGCCTGCCCAATTCCGGTTCGGATGGCTCCGTGCGATCCGGTGCCGAGACGTTTCCGACGAGCGATGCGAGTTCAGCCTCGCTGAGCGTCTCGATTTCGAGCAGTTTGCGCGCCGTCTTTTCCAGCAGATCTCGTCTCTCCGTGAGGAGCCCGACGGTTCGCGCGAAAGCTGTATCTACGATGCTGCGAACTTCCTCGTCGATAGCTTCGGCGGTGGCCTCGCCGTAATCGTGCTCGCGCGAACCGCCGGCGAGTGGGTTGGGGCTCAGGAAGGAGCGCTGGTCCTTTTCCAGCGCCACGTGGCCGAGTTTTTCCGACATGCCGTAACGCGTGACCATGGCGCGGGCGATGTCGGTCACTTTGGCTAGGTCATCGGCGGCCCCCGTGGACAGATGCCCGAACACGATCCACTCGGCCGCCCTGCCGCCGAGCAGCACCGCCATCTTGTTCTCCAGTTCCTGGCGCGTCATGAGGAATCGGTCCTCAGTCGGCCGCTGGATCGTGTAGCCCAACGCGCCGACGCCGCGCGGGATGATCGATACCTTGTGTACGGGATCCACTCCGGGCAGCGCCATGGCTACCAGCGCATGGCCCATTTCGTGATAGGCGACGACCTCGCGTTCC
>NZ_RZSX01000883.1:0-2529 GCF_004023105.1 Mesorhizobium sp. M5C.F.Ca.IN.020.32.2.1
CTTCTCGATGTCGGCGTCCGAAAGGCCGCCAGACGCCTGGATGCGGATCTGGTGCTCCTTGCCGGTGCCCTTGTCCTTGGCCGAGACATTGACGATGCCGTTGGCGTCGATGTCGAAAGTGACCTCGATCTGCGGCACGCCACGCGGCGCCGGCGGAATGCCGACCAGGTCGAACTGGCCGAGCGCCTTGTTGTCGGCGGCCATTTCACGCTCGCCCTGGAAGACGCGGATGGTCACGGCCGACTGTGAATCCTCGGCCGTCGAGAACACCTGGCTTTTCTTCGTCGGGATCGTCGTGTTGCGTTCGATCAGCCGCGTGAACACGCCACCCAGCGTCTCGATGCCAAGCGACAGCGGCGTCACGTCGAGCAGCAGCACGTCCTTGACGTCGCCCTGCAGCACGCCGGCCTGGATGGCGGCGCCCAATGCGACGACCTCATCCGGATTGACGCCCTTGTGCGGCTCCTTGCCGAAGAACTGCTTTACGATCTCCTGGATCTTGGGCATGCGGGTCATGCCGCCGACCAGGACGACCTCGTCGATTTCGCCGGCCTTGAGGCCGGCATCCTTGAGCGCCGCCTTGCAGGGATCGATCGTGCGCTGGACGAGATCCTCGACCAGGCTCTCGAACTTCGCACGCGTCAGCTTCAGCGTCAGGTGCTTGGGACCGGTGGCATCGGCAGTGATGAAGGGCAGGTTGATCTCGGTCTGCGTCGTCGACGACAGCTCGATCTTGGCCTTTTCGGCTGCTTCCTTGAGGCGCTGAAGGGCGAGCTTGTCGCTCCGCAGATCGATGCCCTGTTCCTTCTTGAATTCGGCCGCCAGATATTCGACCAGACGCATGTCGAAATCCTCGCCGCCGAGGAAGGTGTCGCCATTGGTCGACTTCACCTCGAAGACGCCGTCGCCGATTTCGAGCACCGAAATGTCGAACGTACCGCCGCCAAGGTCATAGACGGCAATAGTCTTGCCTTCCTTCTTGTCGAGGCCGTAGGCAAGTGCGGCCGCGGTTGGCTCGTTGATGATGCGCAGCACTTCCAGGCCGGCGATCTTGCCGGCATCCTTGGTGGCCTGGCGCTGGGCATCGTTGAAATAGGCCGGAACGGTGATGACCGCCTTCTCGACCTTCTCGCCGAGATAGGCTTCCGCCGTTTCCTTCATCTTCTGCAGGATCATTGCCGAGATCTGGCTGGGCGACTGCTTCTTGCCGCCGGCCTCGACCCAGGCGTCGCCATTGTCGCCCTTGACGATCTTGTAGGGGACAAGCTTCTTGTCCTTTTCCGTCACCGGATCGTCATAGCGACGGCCAATCAGGCGTTTGACCGCGAAGATGGTGTTTTCGGGATTGGTGACCGCCTGGCGCTTGGCCGGCTGGCCGACGAGGCGCTCGCCGTCGCTGTTGATGGCGACGATGGAAGGGGTCGTGCGCGCGCCTTCCGCATTCTCGATGACCTTCGATTCCTTGCCGTCCATGATGGCGACGCAGGAGTTGGTGGTCCCCAGATCGATACCGATTACTTTTGCCATTTTTCTAATCTCTCCGCTAAGCAGGCTCTCAGGACCCGTACAGGCGTTCCGACGAAAGCCCCTGTTCACAAGAAATTCCGCTTCGGCAACCGGCATTCCGGCGCCGAACGGCTTGGCGCGTATATAAGAACAGGCTGCGCGGCGCGCAAGCATTCTGCGCAAGGCATCCAACATCCTTTTCTTGGGCCGGCCGGGGTTCTCCGGCCATGGCTCCCATGAACCTTTCCGCGTCGGTTCGCGACTGACACCAGATGCGCCGCGTGGTGCGGCCCGGAAAAAGGAAAGGCCCATGACTGGAAATCCAGAGGCTCCGCGGTTTGCGGGAACTCGGTGCGACCACCGCTTCCGGGATCGGCTCGACGCGCTGGGCTTCCGCTGATTCCGTTGACCCCACCATAAGAGCCGACGTATCGTGATTATGAGGAAAGCAGACAATTCGATCAGGGAAGAACGTGCCGGAACGTCGCGCCTTGCCCTGATTTGCGCGGAAACGCCGGATGTTTCTCCTTGCCGGCGGCGGGCCGCTCGCCATGCACGGCGTGCAGATCACGCCGACGGCGCTGGTCAGGCCGGCCAACGTCCCGCCCTTCGGCTCATGGTTCGTCGACTTCGACGGCTATTTCGAAGACCCCGAGGTTGAAGTTCATGTCGGCGACGTCGAGGTCTTGCACCCCTGCGAGGGCCGTGCCGGCTATTACGAGCAGATACCGGGCGGCGGTTACCTGCCGCCTTTCTATCCGCCCGACTTTCCGCCCCCGGTGGCGCGCCTGCCGAGCAAAAGCAACGGATTCCACGACAGCAGAATCCGGCGCGCAACAGCATATTTAACTAACCATTCGCACCACAAGACCCCGCCGGAGCAATCCGGCGGGGTCTTGGTGCCGACATCTGACGCCATCGCGCCAGGAACAAACCGGCTTCCTCTTTTCGGGATCATGGTCTAGCAGTCGACCCAGACGATGCGCCCGCAACCACGGGCCCCTGGAAAGGCCGGATCATGAG
>NZ_RZSX01000884.1:0-2527 GCF_004023105.1 Mesorhizobium sp. M5C.F.Ca.IN.020.32.2.1
GAATGCAGATCGTTGGCGTCAGCACGCGAACGGCCGACGAGCAGGCCGGACAGATTCGGCAGGTTTCGTTCAGCCGCCGGCTCTTGCATCAGGCGCGTAAGCGCCTTCTCAAGTGTGTCTTCGTCTTCCTGGGCGAAGTCGCGGCGGTCGCTGGACCGCAGCATGGCTTTCAGGAGCCGCATCAGGAATTCGCGGTTGGGACCGGTGTTTTCGAGCTGAAGCGGGTTGAAACCGGTCGGCGTCTCAGGTGACAGGACTTCATAGGAACCGCCAATCGCGCGCACGAAGATTTCGGCGCCGCGGTCTTTGTCGAAGAACACGGCTTTCGGGGTCGGATTGACGCGCATTGCTTGGGCGAGCAGGAAGGTCATTGCCACCGTCTTGCCCGAACCGGTCGGACCGGTCACCAAGAAGTGGCCGATGTCGCGCTGATGGAAATTGAACCAGTACGGGGTTTGCGACGTGGTTTCGAGAATGGTGATTGGCAGGCCCCAATGGTTGCCGTCGATCCGCCCCGTTGCGAAATTGTGCATCGACGAGAGGCCGGAGAAATTGGCGCTCGACAACATCGCCTTGCGGGCGATGTAGCTGCGATTTCCCGGCAACTGCGCCCAAAAACCGGCTTCAAGGTTCACGTCCTCGCGCAGCCAATTGATATTCATGTCAGTGAGGCAGGCCCCAAGCTCAGACACCGACTTGCTGACGCCCTGCAGATCGCGGGACAGGCACAACAGCGTGAGATGGTGGAAGCCGAAAACCGCTTCTTGGTTCATCAGACTATTGAGCGCGTAATCGATATCCTTCTCGACCGAACTTCCGGCCTCATCCGACGCCTGGATTTGCCGTTGCAGGCGAGTGATGCGCTCCTGTGCGATCGGCTTGTCTGCGATTGTGAAGGACTGCGTCAGGATGAATTCATGGTTGACCTGCAACAGCCCGTCGAGCATGCCCGGCCCGGTGAACGGCGGATATTCCTTCACCGACAGCAGAGCGCCGAAACGGCTTTCTTCGTCGACCGCAGCCTGAGCCTGCATTGTCCGCTTGCTGAAGTGCAGCCGCGATGTTCCGACGAAGTTTCGTATGCCCATGCGCGGCAATCGCATCTTGCGCGGCACGCCACAGGTCAGGATCGTGTTGAAAAACTCACACGGTTCCGAATACGGCTCCTTGTCGCGATAGGCGATCCCCAGCGCGCGAGCGCCGTACTTCTGGAGTTCGCGCGTGATGTTGGAGATCAGCTCCTCGATCTCTGTGACATCCTCGCGTGTTTGCTGGCTCCGCACTTCTCGGTTGGCGCGATCAAGCAGCTTTTTGACCGTATCACCAATACCGAGAGCGCCACGCATCCCTGACCGCACGATGGTCAGGTAGATTTCGTTCGTGAACATGCGCTTCTCGCGCAATTGGTCCATGTAGCGTCTGTTCAGCAACTCGCAGAACGGTTCGTCGAACGCGCCGCCAATCTCCGTCTCGACCTCACGACGGATGACGGTCGACCAAAGCGAAAAGCGGCTTGAGCCAAGCGCCCGGATCATCGTGTTTTGCACGACGGAACGCATGTTGAGTTCGGCCTGGTCCTCCGTCTGGAAAAACAGGCCGTCCAGCTTGATGACGCTCAGCAAGGAGCCGTTTTCCAGCCCTATCACCGTATCGGACACGTGCCGTAGGTACGGGATATGTGTGGACATAGGTCGCTCATTATGAGCGACCTTTCCAAATCCAAGCTCTTCTCTGACGACTTTCAGCATCGGTTACGGTCCGTAGGAATTGGTGCCCCAAAAGGTTTTGTTCCGGGTGCGAGGCGTCATCCGCGACGCCACCTGCAGCACGTCCAAAATCCTGCTGTCCCAGGCGCAAAGAGAAAAGAGAACGAGATAGCTGATGGGTGCGACCAGCAGCGCCCACAGGCGATTGGTCGCCAACCAACCGATCACGGTCACCCCGACGATGATCATGAACGCCATGTAGGGGATGCCCCAAAACGTTGGCGATCGGGTTAGGCCGATCACTAACGCCGTCAAGGCTGGCTTTTCGTCCTCGTACTCAGCCATCTTACTGACCGACGGCTGCGATCATTTCGTCGACGATCGCTGGAGCGCCGAACACGAGACCGATACCCACGATCACGGCTCCAGCCGTGAACCATGACAGACGGCCGGCGAAGGCCAGGAAGCCAAGACCGATCACGGCGATAATCGCCAACAACCGGCCGAACGGACCGGTAATGAAATCGACGATCATTTGGACGACAGTTTGCAGCGGTGCAAAGGCTCCGCTTCCACCGCCGCTACCTTGCGCAAGCGCCAGGTCGGCGCCCGCCAGCTGAATTGTCGCCGCCAGCCCGAGCAAGGCCGCCAGCTTCAGCGCGCTAATCCCCGTACCCTTATCCGCAAAGCACTTCATGCCTTCTCTCCTTCAAAAGTGCATCACACCGCCGACAAACTTGCCGGTTTTCGTCACGGCAATGACGCCGGCGTCGCCGTCATCACCCGCATCAGCGACCGCCTCAGGGGCGGCCGCCGTGGTC
>NZ_RZSX01000885.1:0-2514 GCF_004023105.1 Mesorhizobium sp. M5C.F.Ca.IN.020.32.2.1
GCGGTGATCAGCGTCATCAAATTCTCATCGTGGCGCACCACCGACATTTCGGTCACGATGCGGCCCTTGTCGTCGGCAAAATAGACCAGGCCGATGCGGCCGGGTTTCGGCACCAGCCCCGTAACCTGCTGGCTCAGCCATTCCGCAGCGCCAGGGCCGTCGAGGTTGAAGCGGGAAAAGCCGGGCAGGTCCAAAATTCCGGCGGCGTCGCGCACGGCGAGGCATTCTTCGCGGACGCGATGCTGCCATGGCCCGTCGCGACGGAAGGTCAGCGTCGCGGCTTCCGAAACATCGTCGCCGGCTTGCGCGTACCAGGTGGCGCGCTCCCAGCCATTATAGGCGTCGAACTGGGCGCCGAGCGCCTTGATGCGATCATGGATCGGCGACAGTTTGCGGTCGCGCCCAGCTGGCCATGCATGGCGCGGAAACTGAATGGCGTATTCGTTGCCGTAGATTTCCATGCCCTTGGCGACGCAGTAATCCGGGGCCGAGGCAAAGCTGGTGAAGCGGCGCGGATCGCAGGACCACATGTCCCACTCGGTCTGGCCCTCAGTCACCCATTCGGCCAGCACCTTGCCGGCGCCGCCGCCCTGGGCGATGCCGAAGGTGAAGACGCAGGCCTCGAAGGCGTTGGGCACGCCGGGCATCGGCCCGATCAGCGGATTGCCGTCCGGTGCGTAGGGGATCGGGCCGTTGATGACCTTGGACAGACCGGCGGTGCCAAGGATCGGCACGCGGGCGACGGCATCGGCCAGATAGTCCTCCAGCCGGTCGAGATCGTCGGGGAACAGCTGGAAAGAAAAATCGTCTGGCATTGGGTCGTTGTGACCGACCCAATGCGCACGGCAATTGCGCTCATAGGGGCCGAGATTCATGCCGTTCTTTTCCTGGCGCAGGTAATAGGAGGTGTCGACGTCGCGCAGCAGCGGCAGTTTCTTGCCTTGCTCCTTCGACCATGCGGCCAGTTCGGGGATTTCCTCGAACAGGATATATTGATGGCTCATCACCATCATAGGCACGTCGCGGCCGAACATCTTTCCGACTTCGGCCGCACGGTAACCGGCGGCGTTGACGACCACCTCGCAGCGGATTTCGCCCTGCGCGGTCTCGACCACCCACTCGTCGTTCTCGCGGCGCACGCCGGTGACCGGACAGAAGCGAATGATCTTCGCACCCAGGTCGCGGGCGCCCTTGGCCAGCGCCTGGGTCAGCTGCGCCGGGTCGATGTCGCCATCGTTCGGATCGTAGAGCGCGCCCTTCAGCTCATGCGTTTCGATGAAAGGGTAGCGGCGCTTGATCTCGTCGAGCCCGATCACGTCGATGTCCATGCCCTGGTAGCGGCCCATGCCCTTGGCGCGCTCGAACTCCTGCATGCGCTCGGCCGTATGGGCCAGCCTGAGCGAACCGGTGACGTGGTAGTTCATGGGATAGCCAACCGCGTCGGCCAGCCCGCGATAGAGCTCCGTCGAATAGCGCTGCATGTTCATCAGCGACCATGACGAGGAGAAGGTCGGCACGTTGCCGGCCGCATGCCAGGTCGAGCCGGAGGTGAGCTCATTCTTTTCCAGGAGCACGCAGTCGGTCCAGCCCGCCTTGGCGAGATGGTAGAGCGAGGAGGAGCCGACGACACCGCCTCCGATGATCACCACACGTGCCGTGATCGGCAAACCGGCCATGTTTTTCTCCAAACCTAAAGCGCGGTCCAGCGCGCTTATTTCTGTTTTGATGCATGTCGTTATCCCAAAACCGCTGCACACTTTTGGGGACATGCATTCAGTAAACAGGTGGCGAAACCACCCAGATGACTACCGCCGGCTCCGCTCCAGGATTGCGCCAGCGGAACGGCTTGCCGTCGAAGCGAAAGGAGTCGCCTTGGCCAAGCCGGTGCCAGACGCCTGATATCTCGATGTCGAAGCTGCCGGAAGCAACATACCCGGCTTCCTCCGTCGGCCGGCGCGCTTCGGTCTTCAGTTCAGCACCCGGCGCGAAGACCGAACGCAGCATTTCGAAGCTACCGCCGAGATCGGGCGACAGAAGCTCCTCCACCAATCCGGAATCGCTTGTACCAAGCGTGCGGCGGCTACCGGCGCGCACGACCACGCCGCGCTCGTTCTCCAAAGGCACGTCGTGGCTGAAGAACAGGCTGACCGGCACGCCGAACAATTCCGCAAAGGCTCTGAGATCGCTCAGCGATGGTATCGACAGGCCGCGCTCGACCTGACTGACCCAGCCGACGGAGCGGCCGAGCTTCAGGCCGATCTCGGCAAGCGTCAGACCGCGCGCCCTGCGCAGCGCCCTGATATCGCCGGCCAGCAGCCGGTCGCGGTTTTCCTGCTCCGATCTGACAGCGGTCGAGGGCAAAGCCATTTCTCTTGATGAATTTCTTGGTGAGAAATCCCCTTCGTGAAAAAGTCGGGGCAAATTTCATGAGACGTCAGGTTCGTGAAAAAATCAAGAGGATTTTCATAGGGCCACAAGAATTGCTTGCGCCATTTTGGCAGTTCAGGCAAAGGC
>NZ_RZSX01000886.1:0-2500 GCF_004023105.1 Mesorhizobium sp. M5C.F.Ca.IN.020.32.2.1
CTCCTGCTCCGCCCTGGGATGACGAAGGCTCGGCCTGCCGGTTTCGCGACCACCCAGCCTACCGCCGTCCCAGCAAGTTCTTCATCCGGTTGCGCAGCAGGCGCGCCATGTTGCGGGTTTCGCGGTAGAGGTGAAGCTGCGACGCCGCCTGGCGGGCGAGGCGGTCGGCGTCCGGCGTCAGGCCGATGACCAGGGTGCCGATCGGCTTGCGCTCCGTCCACAACCGGCTCATCACCGGATGGTCGGGCACGGCGCAGGAATCGGTCATCATGACATTGGGGTCGTCGAGGTGCTGCCTGGTCACCTCGATCATCAGCAGCGTGCCCGGCGAATAGGCGGCGAGCGTCTCGTCATAGGCCGTCTTCCAGGTGTAGGCGACGCCGGCCTCGACGAAGACGATCAGGCTGGCGATGGTGCGGTCGTCGAGCGTCAGCGAATGGATGCGGCACAGATCCTGTTCGGCCAGCCGGTGCACGGCCTCGCGGGCGAAGGCGGCGCGGTAGCGGTCGATGGCCATGGCGGTGCGCTCGCGGCCTTTCCAGCCTGCTGCTTCCAGCGTCAGGAAGCGTTCAATGGCATGGCGGATATTTGCCGGTCCGCGCGCCACGACATGCTCCAGCCTGCCGAGGTCGGCGAGGCGGCGCTTCAGACGGCGGAACTCGCGATAGTGGTGCGAGCGCAGCGAGGCCTTCAGATATGCTTCGCCGTCGAGCCCGCTTTCGAGCATCGGGCGTTCGGCCTTGCCGGTGGTGACCAGCGTCAGGCCACGCGTCTCGGCGACGGTGGCCAGCAGGCTGGCCACCGAGCCGTCGAGCCGGATGTCGGGCAGGACGAAGACCTTCGGCAATTTGAGATGCGGCCGCGACAGCATCGCGAAGAAATCCTCGATGACGCCGACGGGATCGTCGTGGTCGACCAGCGGCGTGCCGATCGGGCCGAACGGGCTCGACCATGTGCGCATGACCGGGACGCCGAGCGGCATCGCCGGCCGCTCCACCGAGAACGGCACCAGCAAGCGCAGCCGGTTGCGGTATTCGTCGCCGTCGCGGATCACCGCCAGCCGCACCTCGCGGTCTTCCAGCCGCGGCATGGCAGGCGCCAGGAATCGCGGGTTGAAGAAGACGTTGGGCTCGATCGTGCGGGTGCAGAGATAGTCGAGTTCCTCGACCAGATCGAAGCCGGCTGAGGCCGGGTAGACGGCCAGTTTGCGCTCGGGCCGGTCGTTGGCCAAGAGCTCGATATGGGCGGGATCGGCTTCGCGGGCGAGCCCGGCGAGGCCGGACACCATGGCGCCGGCCGGGCCGCCGCTGGTTTCCTCGAGCAACGGGATGGCAGCCATCATGCGGCTCCTTCGGCGGCTACGAAAATGGCCATGACAATGCCGAGCTTGCGCCACACCGTGAAGGACAGCGCGCCGGCCTCGAAGATTATCGCGAAGGCGGTGGCCATCGCCGCGCCCCACAGGCCGAAAAGCGGGATCAGCACCAGATTGAGGCCGATGTTGAAGGCCAGCGTCATGGCGTAGACGGCGGCGCAGATGTTCTGGTTGCCGCTCATTGTGAGCAGGCTTTCGCAGGGGCCGACGGCGGCGCGGGCGACGACGCCGAAGACCAGCAGGAACAACAGCGGATAGCCGGCAACGAATTCGGCGCCGAACAAGCTCAGCATCGGCTCGCCCAGCACCAGCACCAGCAGCGCCATCGCCAGCGACGGCCAGAACGTCCACGACACCGTTTCGCGGGCGAAGGCGGCGAGCTTTTCCGGCTCGCCATGGGTGAACTGCGCGTAGCGCTGGGCGACGCCCGCCTTGACCGCGAAATAGACGAAATGCACCAGCGCCAGCGTTTTCACGGTGGCGAAATAGACGGCGACGTCGTCGGGCTTCATATAGGCGCCGACCATCAGCACGTCGGCATTGGTGAGCAGGAAGAAGAAGCCTTCGACCAGGAAGATCGGCAGCGACACGAGGAACCACTGCGCGAAATGAACCTTCTTCGGCCCGGCCGGGATATTCCTGTCCATGCGCGTCGTAACGCCGATGAGCTGACCGAGCGTGGTGGCATAGGCGGCGGCGATCGAGGCGAAAATCGCGGTTCTGGCGTCCGGCGCAAAGCCGACCAGAAGCATCAGCGCCATGAGCGCCAGGATCAGCACCGGCCGCACCAGATAGGTCGGCGCCAGCGCGAACAGCGCCCATGAGTTGGCCCGCGCCAGCCCCTGCAGCAGATCGGACATGGCGATCATCGGCATGCAGATGAGGCCGAGAATGAACGGTACGACATAGTAGTTTTCGATGAAGGGCGAGAGCAGCCAGACGCCGAGCGCGCCGAGCCCGGCGATCAGCGTCGAGGCAACCAGCACGAACAGGCGGCTGGTCAGCACGATGCCGCGCAGTTCGGCCAGCATGTTGCGCTCGCGGTATTCGGGAATGAAGCGGATGACCGAGGTGTGGAAGCCGAGGCAGGCGAGGTTGCCGACGATGACCATCGTCACCCAGACG
>NZ_RZSX01000887.1:0-2493 GCF_004023105.1 Mesorhizobium sp. M5C.F.Ca.IN.020.32.2.1
ACCTTGGGCTGGTTGACCAGCGCGCGGGCGAGCGCGACGCGCTGGCGCTGTCCGCCAGAAAGCTGGCTGGGACGGCGGGCGCCGTAGCCGGGAAGCCGGACCAGCGAGAGCGCCTCCTCCGCCGCCTTCTGCCGCTCGGGCTTGCCGACGCCCTTGACCATCAGGCCGTAAGCGACGTTGTCGAGCACGTTCAGATGCGGGAACAGCGCGTAGTCCTGGAAAACGGTGTTGACGTTGCGGCGATAGGGCGGGACGCCTTCGGCGCGTTCGCCGAAAATGGAGATCGACCCCGATGTCGGCTGCTCGAAGCCGGCGATTAACCGCAGGCAGGTCGTCTTGCCGGAACCCGAAGGTCCAAGCATGGCGAAGAACTCGCCCTGCGCGATATCGAGGTCGACCACGTCGACGGCGCGCACGCTGCCGAAATGGCGCGAGACTCTGGCGAACGAAACGGCGGAGGTCATGGGCTGTCCCAGGCTGATCAAATTCAGGCGACGGCGCTGCCCCTCATCCGCCTGCCGGCACCTTCTCCCCATATAGTGACGGAGAAGGGGCTAACCGCAACGCTCGCGATCCCCCTCTCCCCGTTCTTCACGGGGAGAGGGTAAGGGTGAGGGCAGGGCTGCGCTCTCAAAACGAGCGTGACGAACTCACCGCCCGCCGATGACGCCGATATAGTCCGACACCCAGCGATAGTAAGGCACGCACTGGTCCTGGGTGGCGCACTTCGACACCGGCGTCTTCCAGAACTTGATTTTTTCGAAATTGCCGTAACCGTTGGTCTTGCAGCCTTCGTCGCCGAGCAATTCGTTGCCCTTGCAGGCAGCCGGCACCACCGGGAGCGAACCGAACCAGGCGGAGACATCGCCCTGCACTTTCGGCGACAGAGAGTGCTCCATCCACATATAGGCGCAGTTCGGGTGGGCTGCGTCGGCCGCCAACATGGTCGTGTCGGCCCAGCCGGTGACGCCTTCCTGGGGAATGGTCGAAGCGACGGGCTTCTTGGCGGCAATCAGCGTGTTGACCTGATAGGGCCATGAACCGGAGGCGACGACGCCTTCGTTCTGGAAGTCATCGACCTGAATGGCAGCGTCATGCCAGTAGCGTCCGACCAGCGTGCGTTGGACGCGCAGCAGATCGAGGGCGGCCTTGTACTGATCCTCGGTCAGCTCGTAGGGATCCTTGATGCCGAGCTCCGGCTTGTGGAACATCAGATAATTGGCAGCGTCGGCAATGTGAATCGGCCCGTCATAGGCCTGGACGCGGCCCTTGTTCGACTTGCCGTCAGGCAAGGTCATCTCCTCGAAGACGACGTTCCAGCTCTTCGGCGCTTCCTTGAACACCTCCGTGTTGTACATCAGCACATTCGGTCCCCACTGGTAGGGGGCCCCGTAGTGGACGCCGCCAACCGTGAACCACGGCGCATCCTTCAGCCGGTCGTCGACCGTGCTCCAGCTCGGGATGAGATCGGTGTTGATCGGCTGGACCCGCTTGCCGGCGACGAGGCGCAGCGAAGCGTCGCCCGAGGCGGTGACGAGGTCGAAGCCGCCCTCATTCATCAGCGCGACCATCTCGTCGGAGGTGTTGGCGGTCTTGATGTTGACCTTGCAGCCTGTGTTCTTCTCGAAAGACGTGACCCAATCATAGTTCTTGTCGGTTTCGCCGCGTTCGATGTAACCAGGCCAGGCGACAATGTTGACCTGGCCTTCGCCCTTGCCGAGTTCCGTGACTTGGGCGATCGCCTGGCCGGAGAAGGCCAGCGCGACCGTCAATGCAGTGCACGACTTCAGGAATGAGTTCATCATCGATCTCCCATTTGAGGGGCCGCACTCTCGCGGCGGCTTTGGTCCCTGATTGTGAAAGTGCTGTGAAATTTCCGGTTTCGCAAATTCATTTGTCAGAAAGGCGATATCGGTTTTTCCGATAGATTAACGACCAATCTTCTCCGTGCGCTGACGGACCATGCGCTGCGACTGTGCAAGCCCGATGAAGTCGCGCGCGGCCTGGGGCAGGCCGGAGCCGCGCCGCCAGACGGTGCCGACCTGAACAACCGGCAAGGAGCCCGAAATATCGCGCGATTCGATGCGGTCGCCTTCGAGCGACCATGGCCGGTAGACGAGGTCGGGCAGCAGCGCCACGCCGGCGCCGGTAGCGACGAGGCTGCGCACCGCTTCGACCGAGCGGGTGCGGAAGGCGACGTGCGGCTTAGCGCCGATCGCCGCCAGCAGTTTTCCGGTATTCTCCTCGATCTCGTCGACGGTCAGCATGATCAGCGGCTCCGAGGCGATATCGCCAATGCCGATGATGTCGGCGCCAGACAGCGGATGGCCAAGCGGCAGCCATAGCCGATAGGCCGAGACTTCGAGAATTTCGGACTGCAGGGCGGTGCGGTCGCGCAGGTTCGAGGTGACCATAACGGCGATGTCGAGCTTGCCGCCGATCAGCAGATGTTCGAGGTAATCGCCATTGTCCTCGATGGCCGAAATCTCAACG
>NZ_RZSX01000888.1:0-2489 GCF_004023105.1 Mesorhizobium sp. M5C.F.Ca.IN.020.32.2.1
GCAGCGAGCGGATATGGTCCCAGCTTGCGGCGTTTACGGAGAAATATTCGGCGGCGCGATCCTGCCGCTTGCGCTTGACCGCCGCCAACCGCTCGAGGTCACGCTCGACCTGCGGATCGGCAGCCCGGATGCCGGAGACCAGCCTGAGCACGAAATCCCGCGCCGCATCCGAATCCGACAGCCGGAAGAAGGCCCATGAGCCCTCCTGGTAACGGCCGATCAGTCCCGCCTCCAGCAAAAGCTTCAGGTGGCGCGAGACGCGCGGCTGCGACTGGCCGAGGATTTCGGTGAGATCGGAAACGGTTAGGTCGCCGCGCGACAGCAACGCCAGGATGCGCAACCGGCTAGATTCGGCCGCCGCCTTCAATGTATCTACCATGGTGTCGAGTGCGACATGCATGCGAGCATTCTCTTTGAAAAGATATAAACATATCTTTATGTCGATTTTGATAGGCTTGCAAGCGCTATGTCGCTTACGGACAAGAATATGACGCATGCGCGGTGGATCGCGCAAAGCCAGAAGCATGATCGGGGCGGAAACCATGTTCGAGACGCGCAGCGGCGAAAAGCTTCTGGAAAACGATCCGGCAGATATGCCGCCGGACGGCCATGTGGTCTTCATCGGTCGCATCGCCTCGCCCTGGACCGCGCGGGAAACTTGCCCCAAGAACATGAGATCCGCGCGGGAAACGGGACAGCCGGCGGTTCTCACGATCGACCAGCCCTATCGTGACGGCCTGCTCGGCCTGGAGCGCGCCAGCCACATCATCATCCTGTCCTGGCTGCACCATGCACCGCGGACCCTGATTGTCCAGAACCCCCGCCATGCGGCTGAACCGAAAGGCGTTTTTTCGCTGCGCTCCCCTGCCCGGCCGAACCCTGTCGGGTTGCATATCGCCAAGCTCGTCGCCATCGACATCGACACGGGCCGTATCGATATCGATGCGATCGACGTGCTCGACGGCACGCCGGTCATCGACATCAAGCCGTATTTCGCGTCGACCGATGCCTTTGCGGACGCAACCATTGCCGGGCGGGACGAGCCCGGACAGGACGGGAGATGAGCGCGCCGACCGGCCGTCGCCGCGCCATCGCCAAGGCGCTGACGGCGCTATTACCGCTGGCGCCCTATGCTGACATGGAAAAGATCCGCGCCGACGCCGGCGCGGTGCATATGAAGAGCCTGCCGCCGACGATCGCCGTGTGGCTGGCGACGACAGCTCATATCCGTCATGTGCACACCGACTACGAAAAACTGCTGGCCGAAGGCTATGACCGCGACTCCGCGCGCTTCTTCGTCATGGAACAGACCAACATCGTCCTGACCCGCTGGCGCGCCACCCGTCTGCTCGAGGATGACGATGAGGACTAACAACTTCTCTCGATGGCCCAGCGGCAAGCCCAGCCTGTGTCTTGTGCTCTGCGGCTCTATCCCGCCATCTGATCGGCGAAAAATGATCTGACGGAGGACGTGATGAGCAAGCCGGCCGATCGGCACACTAAACCACTGCCCTCGCTCTCCGCCCATCACATAGACCCGCACTCCTATCCGGAAGGCGTTGCCTTCCTGGACGGGCAATATCTGCCGATGTCGCAAGCCAAGATCTCGGTGCTGGATTGGGGCTTCCTGCACTCCGACGCTACTTACGACACGGTGCATGTCTGGGACGGCCGCTTCTTCCGCCTCGACCTGCATCTCGATCGCTTCTTCGGCGGGCTGGAAAAGCTGCGCATGACGATCCGGTTCGACCGCGAAGGCGTCGCCGAAATCCTCCACAATTGCGTGTCGCTGTCGGGTCATCGCGCCGCTTATGTCGAGATGCTGTGCACGCGCGGCGCCTCGCCGACCTTCAGCCGCGACCCGCGCGACGCGGTCAACCGCTTCATGGCTTTCGCCGTTCCCTTCGGCTCGGTCGCCAATGCCGAACAATTGCAGCGCGGCCTGCATGTGGCGATCAGCGACAAGGTGCGCATCCCACCGGCTTCGATCGACCCGGCGATCAAGAACTATCACTGGCTCGACCTGGTGCGAGGCCTCTACGACGCCTATGAGCGCGGCGCCGAGACCGCGCTGGTCCTCGATTTCAACGGCAATGTCGCGGAAGGCCCCGGCTTCAACGTCTTTTGCGTGGATGACGGTAAACTGTCGACCCCGGCTGTCGGCGTGCTGCCCGGCATCACCCGCCGCACCGTCTTCGATCTCTGCGCGGAGGCCGGGCTTGCCGTCACAGCAGCCGATGTCAGCGTCGCTGCGCTGCGTCAGGCCGACGAGGTCTTCATCACCTCGACTGCCGGCGGCATCATGCCGGTAACGATGATCGACGGTATTCCGGTCGCGGACGGTAAGGTCGGCGCGATTACCAGGCGCCTCACGGCGATCTATTGGCAAAAGCACGAAGACCCGGCCTGGTCCAACTTGGTGCGCTATCCCTGACCCGAGCGTGGCTACGCGCGGTAAATCCACTGCTCGGGCACACGCACCGAAATCT
>NZ_RZSX01000889.1:0-2488 GCF_004023105.1 Mesorhizobium sp. M5C.F.Ca.IN.020.32.2.1
CGTCTGACCGCTGTTCCTTCATCCAAGAGGCGACGTCGAAGACACGCGCCACAAACGCGTGCCAAAATGAAAATGGCCGGGTCTGCCCCGGCCATCTCCGATTGTCACCAGGCGCTAAAGCGCGTCTCATGCGACGCGCTTTAGTTCTTGTTTTATGGATATCGTTATCGCAAAACCGCTGCGCACTTTCGCGCGACATGCATTAGCCATTACGGCTGGATCGGCGCATATTTGCCGTCGTGCCACTGGTTGATGTCGTAGCTGACGTTCTTGAGGTCGCCCTTTTCATCGAAAGTGACAGGGCCGACGACGGTGCTGATCGGCTCGCCATTCTTCAGCGCTTCGGCAACCTTGGCCGGGTCGTCGCTGCCGGCGCGCTTGATACCCTCGGCAAAGGCCTGGATCACGGCATAGGAGAACAGCGTGAAGCCCTCGGGCACGAAGCCGCCCGCCTTGATCTTTTCGATGGCTTCCTTCGCTTCGGGCTTCGCCTGCGGATCCGACGGGAAGACAAACATGGTGCCTTCGCCGGCCGGACCGGCGACCTGCCAGAATTCCGGCGTGGCGATCGAGTCCGGCATGATCAGCTGATACTTCAGGTTCTGTTCCGCCGACTGGCGCAGGATGAGGCCGGCTTCGGGGTGGTAGCCGCCGAAATAGACTACATCCGCCATCAGGTCCTTGAGCTTGGTGACAAGCGCCGCGTAGTCTTTTTCACCGGCGTTGATGCCCTCGTAAAGGATCTCTTTGAGACCGTTCTGGTTCATCGTTGCCTTGACGGCGTCGGCGACGCCCTGCCCATAGGCGCTCTTGTCGTGCATGATGACGACGTTCTTGCCCGCATATTTCTTGGCGATCCATGGACCGATGAAAGCGCCCTGCGCATCATCGCGCGTATAAAGGCGCATGATCGTCGGCCAGCCGGCTTTCGCGGCCGCGTCGGTCAGCTCTGGATTCGACGAAGCCGGGCTCATCATCAGCGTCCCGGCTTCGGCGTAGACGGCCGAGGCCGGAATGCTCGAGCCCGAGCAGGCATGCCCATCGACGAACTTGACACCGTTGGCAACGATGCGGTTGGCGACCGAAACCGCCTGTTTCGGATCGCACTGGTCATCCTGTACGTCGAGCTTGATCTGGCGGCCTTCGACACCTCCAGCCGCGTTGATCGCGTCGGCGGCGGCTTGCGCGCCCTGCTTGAACTGGTCGCCGATGGTGGCAAGCTGTCCGGTCATTGGTCCGACCACCGAAAAGGTGATGTCTTCGGCGAACGCAACCGGCGCGCTCATCATCAGGCCGATTATGGCCGCGCTCAAAATACCCAACTTTTTCATGGTGACACAACTCCTCCACTCTCGCGCGGGCCGCTCCGGCCGCGCCTCTTCCAGAGTGGCCGGGAGAATCTCACCCTTCGCCAAGCCTGTCTAGGCGCATCGGCGGCACTCAATTGGGCCTGCAGCCTTTCTGTTTGACCATGATCTTTTCCAAAAACCGGTTTCCACTTTTTGGGATCATGGTCAGAAAACGCAAAAGCCGCGCCTGCCTTGTTCCGGCCGGTCGCGGCTTTGTCGATCGAACAATCCCGAACGCTCACGCGCCCGAAAACCGCTCGCCTTCCCTGTCCGTGGCGCAGCCTGGCCGAATCCGGCCTGCCGCGTTCTTGTCATTGTTGGCACGACCGTCTTGCGCGGCCTTGTTCTTGCCGGCCCGGCCGTCTTGCGCGGCCTCGACCTGAAGCGTCCCTGTCGGTATCTCAGTGCCTGATGAACTCAGGGCCAACTTAGTGCATTGTCATCCATTCGCGGGCTTCGCGCAGAGCCCTGGCGATCTCGACCTTCGACATGGCGGCCGACAATTCCGAGCGCAGTTCCGCAGCGCGGACCGAACCCTTGATCGCAGCAATATTGAACCATTTGTGGGCGGCGACGACATCGGTCTCGCAATCGCGGCCAGTCGCATACATCATGCCCAGTTCGAAAAGAATGTCGGCCTGGGCAGTTGCCCCCATGGCGCCGAAGCCGGCTTCAGGCATTTCAAAACGTGCCATTTCAATCCCCTGTTCTAGCCCCTGTCAGGCTCCCGAGAGCTGCCTCGTTCTGTCCCTTGGTATCTGTTGATAAACCTTGGGGTGGCCGCTCTTTCGATGTTTTCGAGAATGAACCGGAGGCTTGAATCCGTCGTTAAGTGGCGTGCTTAATTTGAGGAAAACAAAGCTAAAACAAGAGGTAAACGCGAGAATTCGTTAAGGATGCGAAGCCAGCAATTTCGCCGGTTTGCACTAAGTTTGACGAAAATTTGCGAGGCGAAGATCAAGACTCCGCTAACCACGGGAGACAAAGACGGAGTTGCGGACGTTTCACATCGATGAGACCGCTTCGGGCGACGAGAAAATCCTGAAGTCTTCCGCAGCGGCACCGCTTTTGTTTTGCCGGGACGTGAATTAGCTTACGTTTGCGTAAAAGGCAGACCGGCGGGCGGAACATCCGGCCGG
>NZ_RZSX01000088.1:0-11518 GCF_004023105.1 Mesorhizobium sp. M5C.F.Ca.IN.020.32.2.1
TGACGGCGTTTACCTGATAATAGCGGGGGGCCTTGCCGCTGCCGTCGTCGAAATAATCCTGAAGCACGATCTGTTCCGCTTCCGGGTTGAGACCCTTCCAGGCGCGATAGCGCACCCACAGATCGGCGGGTGAAGGGAAAGCATCGAGACCGAGGTTCGCTTCCTTGGTATCGCTCTGCCCCGAGCGGTCGTGAAAGACGAAGCCATCGCCGTTTGAGGAGAAGACGAAAGGGATGTCTAGTGTCGCGGCGTAGTCAAGGCCCTGCTGGATGCCATCGCCGACGCTGTGATTGTTGTCCTTCGCTTCGATCAGAGCGATCGGGATATTCGGCTTATAGTAGAGAACGAAGTCGGCCTTCTTGGCCTTGCCGCGCGTCACCAGCTTGCCGCGCACGATAATGCGGCCCTTGGTGAAATAGACCTCCTCCCGAACCTGCAACATCTCGTCCCATCCAGCGTGCTTGACGGCAGGCAAGATGAATTTCGTGCAGATGTCGCGTTCAGTGAGGCTTCGTTTGTCCATCAACTGATGTTCCCCCACCCTTGGCTCTATGAGGTAAGCTCATTCCGATCAAGGGTGCAGTTCAACACATCGGCTAGTGAGCCGTTTAAAAGCCCACGTTTTGTGGGGACCGTGGGAATTCGCACAACCTCCACTTGGCCGTTGAAGCCCGCCTCGGCTTCCGCTAAGAAGCCGTGGCTGGCCGGTTCACTGGCTGGTTCGTTTTCCGGATTTCGATCCTGAAGGCACCCGTAGCTCAGCTGGATAGAGCGCTGCCCTCCGAAGGCAGAGGTCACAGGTTCGAATCCTGTCGGGTGCGCCAAGGGCACATTCCACCACGCAAGCACCGAAAATTGCCGCCAATCGCCGCCGGAACTACGCCCGTGCGAAGAGCGGGAAATAGCCAGAAGGCGAAAAAAGCCTAGTAATGGCGGTGATCGGCGGTGAAAAAGTCCGAATCGCTTACGGTCGAATGGCGTATTTGGACCTCATGGCAGAGCTCGCATATTCGTCGTTGGATGACCGCTATGCGCCGCGTGTCCGTCGTTGATTGCCCTTCTGCCACTTCCCGAAAGCGGTCATTCACGCGCCAGTGGCGGCAGAACAGCTAGGATAAGCGCAATCGCCTAGCTCCATGACGACACCGGCATTGATTACGGTGTCGTAGCCAGATAGCGCTGACATTAGTTGTCTAAACGAACGATTCGACTTGTCCATTTCCCCGGCTTGTCTCTCACTATTCGCAACGCGAAGTAGTCGCAGGCGTGGTCCCGGGTGGCGGACGATTTGCCTTGGAACTTCACTATCTTAGACCGAAAATCCGAACGGCAACTATCGACGGAAAGGCGGCAACGAAAATGCTCGGTGAGGACTGGCACGGTCATACCACAGTCTCATCGCGGACATGCGGGGCGCCATTTATCTCAACGAAGTGCCTGATGAACCAAAGGTTCTCCAGGCTGAAGGCAAGATCGGGTTAAGCTATCCGTTGGGAGATTCGGGTGTATTGGAAGGCGACACGTGCCGTCTACACCCGCCTTGGAAAATAGCGGCGTCTGCATTTTCGGTCGCTAGCCTGAGCGTGATCACGGGCCACATCTTGGATGCGCCCTCGAAGCCTCATTGCTGGACCTTGAGGCGCTCGGCTGGGAGAACATCTTCCGTCGTCTCGCAATGCTGCGTGCGCGCTTGGCCGGAAATCTGATCAGGATCGGCACCGACATCGTGACGTCGCAGCGTGAGGCCGCCGGTATCATCTCCTTCAGGTCATCGGATGCCGAGGCGCTGGCGGCGCTGCTTCGAATGCGCAGCGTCCGTGTCGAGGCGCGCAACGGGCTCGTGCGCGTCTCACCCCATTTCCACAACCGCGAAAGCGAGATCGATAGCTTCTGCGAAATTTCTAGCAGCTTGTCGAGGATACCGAGCGCTCTGACCGATGGTGGGCGCTATGAAACTCAATCCGAGAGCACGAAGATTCTCACTTTGGCATTGCCGACGAAATTTTTCGCGGATGGCTGCCTGGAGTGCTCCTCCAGCTCGCCCGATCAATGCGATCCGAGCATGATTAGGTTGTTCTCGCTGTCGCGGAAAAGGGCGTAGGTGGCGCCTGGCTCCCAAGGTGCCGGCGACGGCGGGTGCGTGAACTCCACGCCGCGCTCTGTCAGCCGTTCATAGGCCGCCCCGACATCGGGTGTAATTAGAATTGCACTCGGCGTCTCGCCGGGCGTGTCGTCGGGCCGCTCTGTGAAAAGCAGATGGGTGGGCGACTCCCCGACGGCCAGCTCGATCCAGCGGAGACCGTCCCGATAGGGAGCATCCGTCGCGACCTTAAGCCCTACCTTGTCGCGATAGAATGCGATCGCGCGATCCTGGTCGCGCACTGGCAGATGGGCGAATTTTACATGGCTGAACATATGATTCTCCTTGGTCCCGCCCGGTCCTCCTCACCCCTCCATTGAACGATGAAGAACGATGAACGCTCTCGCTGCATCGCCTACCCGGCGCCACGGCCAAGACGGTGAGATCGCCGACGTCGAGGACACGGTCGCCGCCGGCTCAGACATTCCAGGGAAGCCTCCCGGAAGCACTGAGTCACAAACCACGTAAACCATCTCTTCCGAAGCCCGCGCCCACACGTCACGTGCCTGAAACCCGGAACTGTGGATCGGCGCGGTCGCGTCGGCCGTTTGCCTGCGCCAACGGTCGGCGCGATCTTTATTGTCGCTTCTTTCTTCAGCCCATCTTGGCAATGACCTTTGCCATATCGTTGGCGTCGAACGCCCTTAGGGTCTGCGTTCGGACGTTGCCGAGCGAAGCTATTGATAAGCTGAGCGCGGTCGCGGCTATATCATCGTCCGCTTCGGCAATCGCGACCACGTCGTGCTGACCGAGCGTCCAGTAAAGCGAATGCACTTTGACCCCGCTTTTGGCCGCCATCTCCTTGAATGCTTCAGCACGCTTTACGGTGTCCTTGACTGTCTTTGCCCCCTGATCCGTGAAGTTGGTGAGCAGCACATAGTAAGCCATATTATCCTCCCATAGACAGGGAGGCATGCGGGCGCTTCGGCGACCGCCGTATCTCCCGCCTCAAAGCATAGCACGTCACGCGAACTGCGTCCCATTGCTAAGGCCGATTGCAAGAATGGCTCCCTTATGACGCCTTGGCTCGGGAACAGTGGGCGGAAGGCCCTAGCAGGCCGTTGAAGAAGGATCACGTTTGGCCTGGAGGATGGCCTCGTCGCCATTGTGATGCGAATGTGATCTCGATCGAGCCGTGGTCCAGCAGTTCGGCGAAGCCACCCTGCGACGTCGTCCAACTCCTCGCAGCCGGCCCAAGTGTAGGAAGACCGACGAGGGACTGTAGCTGAGATCGACGGCCACTTGGAGGACAAGACTTACAGCACGCTTTCGCCACCAGCCAGAACGATTGTCATAGCGGTGTCTGTCGCTGTCCTGAGTCCAGAAGCTCGAGTCTCGATTTTCGGGCAACAATCTTCGCCCAATGTGTGGACGGGTTCATGTAAAGCGCTCTATCGCAGAGATGGTGGCGAAGTTTTCCTTCGCTGATCCGGACAAGGTCGACCGGCTGTCGAACCAGTTTCCGGTCTAGAACGGCGCACCCCGGCTGACATATCCGATGATCGTTGTCGATGAGTTGGTGCGCGGTACGACCATGTTTGTGTCGGCGCGGTGGGGTCTGATCCCGTATTGGGCGAAGGACCCGAAAGGTGGCGCACAGCCGAATCAACGCCAAGAGCGAGACTTTGAAGACCGAGTGGTGCCGCGCGAAGGCGGCGACTGGCAGGTGTCAAACGTGCGGTGCCGTGCCAATCGGCAGCTTTGCCCATTCCAAGATTGCGGGTCCCTGATATATTACTCTGACCATCTCGTTCGCAGGATCCGTTTTGCGCATATGCAGCCGGCAACTCGAGCGAGAGCGTAAGCTTCCCGCCGACGCGCCGAACCTCGGAGGTGTTATGCTAGTACTGGTTTTCGGCCTCGTGATCTTCTTCGGAATCCATTCTGTTCGGATCGCCGCCGGCAGCTTTCGTGATCAGCAAATCGCCACAAACGAGCGGCGCTGGAAGGGACTTTATTCGCTCCTATCGATCATCGGCTTCGTGCTGATCGTCTGGGGCTGGAGTCTTTATCGCCCCAATGCGCCTGAGATCTACGAGCCGCCCTCTTGGGGCCGCCATGTCGCGTCGGTGTTGGTGCTCGCCGCATTCGTCTTTCTGGCAGCCGCTTACTTGCCCACCGGTTCAATCAAGCATCGGCTGAAGCACCCGATGCTGGTGGGCATCATCCTTTGGGCCATCGGCCACCTCCTGGCCAATGGCGACCTTGCCTCGCTCCTAGTCTTCGGAGCATTTCTGGTTTACGCGATTGTCGATCTCATTGCCGTCATTCCACGCGGCGATCCGGCACCCGCGGTCGTGCGACCGCGTAGCGACCTGATTGCTGTGGGCATCGGCTTGGTGGCTTTCGCATTGTTCGGGCTCTGGCTGCACGGCTGGCTGTTCGGAGTCTCGCCCTTCGCTTGAACGTCCGCAGCGACGGCGCGCCTTCGAGGATGTCCTGGCGAATCCCACCAGTTGCCGCGGATCGAGCGCTGTCGCCGGCCTCGGCATTTCGCTGCTGCCTACCTTCTTCGTCCACTACCAGCTTGTAGACGGGGCCCTCACCCGAATCGACATTGGTGTAGAGGCCGAAGGCGCGGAGCTGTTCATCGCTTATCCGCGTGAGCGCAGTGCGTCAGCCAAGGTGCTCGCGCTCATCGAAAGTCTGCGGCGAAGCTTCGGCGATCCGCCTTATTGGGACCGAGCGTCCGACCAATCGCCGAGTCGCAACACGCGTCCGCCTTTTGAAGCTTAGAAGAACCGTCACCGTCGCGCCGGAATGTGCCGCCGGCAATCTTGAATTGATGAGCCGCGTGTGCATTCCGTATCACCAACAAGCGTTTGCGGCGGAAGAGCTATGGTCGCGAAACTAGTACAGCCAGTCCTTCGAAGCTCATATCGGGCGTTCTGCGGCTCAGGTGTTTGAACCAGCGGAACGCACCATTTCGTGACGTTCACGACAATAAGCGACAAGGTCGCCGTTCGCACGCATCGCGGCCGTCCGAATGTCCGCTATCGTTTTTCGGACACCAGAAGTTGCCGGTCTGCTTCCGGCCTCGGTCCTGCCGGACGGCAAGGCGCCCACAAGCGGTCGTCAAGTATGCCCCATAGCTCCATCTGCAACCTTGTGAGAACACGCTAGCCGGCGTTCGACCAACCGGCGGCGGCGGGCGGCCTGAAATGTGCAGATCGAGAGACAGTCGCCCATCACGTTTCCCTTCCACTCTGCCATGGTCTGGAACCCAATCCGCCTCGAATGACTTGTTTGTCGATAGCTCTCGAAGGGAGGAACCATTGTCCGCACCTGAGGAAATGGATGTCGTCCTCGAAAAGCTGCCTTTGAGGATCGGCGCCTACGTGCCCGACGATTTGCTGGAGGACTGGTTCGCGCCGGGAACGGGCATGAACCCGGTCAGCAAGGAAGCGCTGGCGGCCGCCAAGACTTACGGATGGCGCTTCGAATGCGAGTTCAAGCATTACCCCGAACGGATGGAGGGCGTGTTCTGGAAGTGGGTGCCGGCGATCTGATCCGCGCAATTTGCATCGGCCCCTTGACGCTTCAGTGATGAGGTTGCCGCGAAGCGTGATCGCTGTCTTGATCGCCTCAGCCGCCGCCGATCGGCGTCGTCACCTTTCCGGTTCCGCCGCATTCGGGGCAGGTGCGGCCGTCGATCATACCCGTCCCGGCGCAGCGGTGACACATATGCTCGCCGGCACCGGGAATGCCTGTCGCGTCGGGATTGGCTTCGCCAAATTGTTCGAGTTTGCCTTGCAGCTGCTTTCTCAACTGGGCGACCACGGTTTCGTCGACTTCAAGCGACGTGCTGCTGTCATCGGGCAGACCTTCGCCGGATTGGCCTATGGTTTCGTTGCGCGGCCGGTCGTTGGTGCCTGTCGTTATCTCTGGTTTCTGAGCCATTGCAGTACTCTTTGCAAATTGCAGGTGCAGCTCTCAGCTCCTGCGGTTCGAACGCCTCAGCTCCGCAGAGGTTCCGGGTGGCAATCGTCGCCGGCAGGCTTGGACGGAAGGGGCGACAGCCAAGCGCATCCAGGCTGAAACGGCACGAGGCCGAGGAGGCGCTCAAGCAGGATTCCCATCAATGGCGCCGCGCCGCCTTTGCGCCAGCGCTACGACAGCCGCTCCGACCGCACTTTCACGTCATCGCTTAGCTGCCGCACGACCTCGGCGGTCTTGCGGATATCGGCTTCGTCGAGAGCGACGCCCATGGTCGAGGCGATCGCCAAGAGCTGAGCGTTCAGCTCGCCATAGCGCGCGGCGCCTTTGCGCGTCAGCTGCACAAGCTTCGAGCGCCGGTGTTTTGGATTGTCGATGAATTCGACCAGCCCCTCGGCCGCAAGCTCATCCGCCAGCCGCTGCATGCGCTGACGGCTGGTGGGCCGCATCTGGGCGATCTGCGGCACGGTGAGCGGGCCAAGCAGCGCCAGGCTTCGCATGAAGCCGAACGCACCGCCGCCCCAACTGGTGATGAGCCCGGTCTTCTGGCCGAGAGCCCGTATTCTGAAGAAGCACTGGGCCACTTCGAGCATCAGCTCGGTGATCGCCTCGGCCTTGCCGTCAACGATGGGGTCCGTCCTTGGGCCCGCCCCGGTCCCGTGTCGTGCCGACGCCATCGCCTTCTTTCCCCTTTTCCGTGCCAAGTTCTGCGATTGACACTGCAGTTGTCAACTTTTAGAATGACACCTTAGTTGTCGTTTCTAGGCGGCTGTAGGGCTTCATGGCCCTCCAGCATCTGCGGGAGCAGACATGGACCAGGCTGGGCAAACCGACAGCGGAACCGCGGGTGTCATCGCGAGACCGCCGCTGCTCTTTCTCGCTGCTTTCCTGATTGGCTTCGTGCTGGATCGCCTGCTGCGCTTGCCGTTCCCCAGGAATGACCTGGTCACCTGGATCATCGGCGGCTCGCTGATCCTGATCGGTTTTGCGCTGTTCGCCGCGGGCATCCGCAACTTCATGCGCGCGGAGACGCCGGTGCCGACGAATGAGCCGACGCGCGTGCTGGTGACGACCGGCGTCCACGGATGGACGCGCAATCCGATCTACCTCGGCATGTTCCTCATCTATGGCGGCATCGGCGTGGCCGCGCAGAATATGTGGATCCTTGTCCTGACGCTGCCGCTTGCAATCCTGATCCGCTACGGCGTCGTCGCCCGCGAGGAGGCCTACCTCGAGCGGCGCTTCGGCGATGCCTATCGCCACTACAGGCAACGCGTGCGGCGGTGGCTCTGAGAGTCGCAGGAATCCTGATGTGTGACGCCTGATCCCAAAGTCTCGTCGAGTTGGTACTATTTTGTCGGCTGACGACGATCCAGAACCAACGCTACAGGGTATCAAATGAAACTCGGCTTCATCGGCACAGGCGCGCTCACGTCAGCGATTGTCAGCGGACTTAAATCCGCCGCGGACAATTCCGTATCGGTGCTGCTGTCGCCTCGTAATCAAGAAATCGCTGCCGGCCTGGCGCTTCGCTTTCCGGATGTCCGCGTTGCACCCGATAATCAGGCCGTCCTCGACAGTTGCGATACCATCATGCTGGCGGTTCGGCCGCAGATTGCGCATGACGTGCTTGCAGGATTGCAGTTTCGTCGGGACCATCACGTCGTCAGCTTGATCGCCATCCTGTCGCGCGAGGAAATAGCCGCCTTGATCGCTCCCGTGGAGCAGGTGACGAAAGCACTTCCCATGCCGATGATCGCTCACAGGCAGGGAGCGACAATCATCTGCCCGCCCGATCGGCGCGTGGCGGCGTTTTTCGGCCGACTGGGAAAGGTGATCGAGGTCGATGATCCGAGCGAGTTCGACGCGCTGAGCGTCGTTACCGCGACATTTGCCAGCTATTTCAAATATCTCGATACAATCCATGGATGGCTGACAGAGCATGGCGTCGCCGACGCGCGGGCGCACGACTACATCGCCACCATTTTCAAAGCGCTGGCAAACGCACCGAAAACAACGCCGGATATGGGCTTCATGGATCTGGCGCAAGACTATGCAACGCGCGGCGGCATCAACGAACAGGTTGTGCGCGAGCTCACGGCAGGGAATGTCTTCGATGCCTTCGCAGAAAGCCTGGATGGCGTGCATCGGCGCATCGCGGCAGGAGCAGCGCCGCGCATTGGCCCTCGATCGTGACGATGACAGTTGGTCCTGCCGTAATCCTTCACACCAACGCGCCGGCGGTGGCGATGAAGCTGTTGCGGGAAACGCATCCGGGGCTGTCGGTCTACCCTTGTGACAGCTACGCCGGCCTGGCCGCCCTGATAGAACAGACAAAAGCCGAGATCGTCTATTCGGTGCGCTTCGACGGTACGGCGCGTTTCCCGCGCTCCGCTCTCCTGGAGAGCCCGACGGTGAAATGGGTGTCGGTCGGCGGGTCGGGGACGGATCATCTGGGTCCCTGGGACCCCGAAAAGGTGACGGTGACGAATGCCGCCGGGGTCGCGGCCGACATGATGGCCGAATACGCGCTGGGGGCGATGCTGTCCTTCTCGCTCGGCCTTCGAAATTTCGCCAGGCATCAGCGCGCCCGGACTTGGATCACCGGGGCGGTCGAGCCGATCCAGGGCAAGACCTTGCTGCTGCTCGGCCTCGGCAGGACCGGGCAAGCATTGGCCCGGCGCGCCAAGGCCCTGGGACTGACGACGCTCGGCGTGCGTGCGCATCCCAGGGCAACCGCCGATGTCGACGAGGTTCACGGCATCGAGTCCTTGCCGGGGCTTTGGGGCCGGGCCGACTTCATCACCTGTTGCGTGCCGCTGCTGGAGGCGACGCGCGGGCTGATCGGCGCTGCGGCGTTTGCCGCGATGAAGCCGTCGGCGGTGCTCATCGACGTTTCGCGTGGCGGCGTCGTCGACGAGGCAGCACTCGTGGCTGCGCTCGACGGCGGCCGCATCAAAGGTGCCGCGCTCGATGTGTTTTCGACCGAGCCGCTGCCGGCGAATCACCCACTTTGGGGCTATGAGAACGTGATCGTCACGCCGCATTGCTCGTCGGTCTATGAAGGCTGGGAGGAGAAAGCGCTTGATATGTTCGCAGACAATCTCAGCCGCTATCGGCGCGGCGAAAAGCTGCTCGGCGTTGTCGATCCAAGACGCGGTTACTAGTTCCTCTGCACAGAGGATTTGGTTCTTTGACTGAGCCTGAAGGAGGCTGTGATGGTTGCCGCCGACCGATCTCCTCCTGCC
Organism: Mesorhizobium sp. M5C.F.Ca.IN.020.32.2.1; assembly: GCF_004023105.1. Lineage (NCBI taxonomy): Bacteria > Pseudomonadati > Pseudomonadota > Alphaproteobacteria > Hyphomicrobiales > Phyllobacteriaceae > Mesorhizobium > Mesorhizobium sp. M5C.F.Ca.IN.020.32.2.1. Next base: position 9,325 of record NZ_RZSX01000088.1, read on the forward strand.
AATCTCGAGCGTTTGCGATTAGCCATAAGCCACCACACCTTCGTCATCCCAGGGCGGAGCAAGGAGCGCAGCGACGCGGCGCAGACCCTGGGATCATGCCTTTCCTCGGAGCGCTGCTGCGGTGGAGAACCTTTGATCGCGGCGGGACAGCGCCCCCCTCTGTCCTGCCGGACATCTCCCCCACAAGGAGGGAGATTGGCCTTCATCACTGATTTCGCCAACAACCAACCTTGCAAAAAGGACGCTGTCCGCGAAGCTGCCGATCTCCCCCCAAGTGGGGGAGATGTCCGGCAGGACAGAGGGGGGCGCGAAGGATCGCTACAGAGCGCTTTTATTCTGTTCCGCCGCGTTCCTCGGCTGATGTCACGGCATGGATCCTGGGGTCTGCGCCGCGTCGCTTCGCTCCTTGCTCCGCCCCAGGATGACGAAAGGGAGGATCGTTTCGGCCAATCCTAGAGGTTTGCTACTTGCCAACGGGCGGTCAAAAACTTCTGCGTCGAGTACCGATCCCAGATTTGAAATTTCCGCGAACTATCGCCAAGATGCGATCGAAAACACCCAGCCAGAAAGGCACTCATGTCCGAGATTGCCCACCTCGCCGCCACCATCTTTAAGCGCGCCGGCAAGGCGCGGCGTTTTGTCGTTGCCATCGCCGGTCCTCCGGGCGCCGGCAAGTCGACGATTTCGGCCCGCCTGCATGAACTGCTGCCGGAAGGTACGGCCGAAATCGTGCCGATGGATGGCTTCCATTACGACAATATCGTGCTCGAGCAGCGCGGCCTGCGCGCGCGAAAGGGCGCTCCGGAAACCTTTGACTTTGCCGGCTTCGAAACCTTGCTGAAGCGCATCCGCGCGGCCGAGCCCGACATCGCCATTCCGGTGTTCGACCGCAGCATGGAGCTGTCGCGCGCCGGCGCTTCGATCATCGCCGCCGACACAAAGTTCATCCTGGTCGAAGGCAACTATCTCTTGCTTGACGAAGAACCATGGTCGCGACTGGCGCCGCTGTTCGATTTCTCGATCTTCGTCGACGTGTCGCGCGCCGAACTCGAGCGCCGGCTGCTTGAACGATGGCATGACCATGGCCGCTCCGACGAGGATGCCCGCGCCTGGATCGCCTCCAACGACATGCCCAACATCGACCGCGTGCTTGCCCCCCGCCGCCCCGCCGATCTGGTGATCGGCGATCAATCCTGATGCGCAGGAAGGCCCCGCCGGAACCTTAGGACTTTCCGGCCGTTATGTCGGATACGGCAATGATGCTGACATGAGGAAAACTGTCCCATGGCAACTCCGATGGCAACCAAGGCAAGAAAGCCTGCGCCCGGCAAGGGCAGGGCAACTCGATCAAAGGCAACTGAAGCAAAGGCAACTGAATCAAAGACGGGCGCTGGCCCGGCGGTCGCCGCCCGCTCCAAGGATGCAAAGCCTACTTTCGGCAAGGCGGCACCGAAGAAAGTGACACCGACCGCAGCTAAGGCCACGGCAAAACCGGCCAAGCCGAGGAAATCGGCAAGCGGTGGCAGCTCCATGGCAGACAGTGCAATGCGCACGGTCAAAACGACGGCCAATGTCGCGGCCGGGGCGGTTGTCGCCACCGCCAGGAGCGCTGCGTCTCTTGCCGCTTCCGTTATGGGCAAGGGCGGCTCAAAATCAAAAGCCAAGACAAAATAGGCCACGCGTACGACAGCCGCTTTGTGCAGCTCGACAGATTAGCCCCCTAGTTAGCCCCGGGCGGGGATACTAAGACCCTTTTGCACCGCCGGGCGGGCAAGGCCGCGTTCCAGCCATGCCGCGACATGGCGAAAGTCGTCGAAGCCGACAAGTTCCCTTGCCTCGTAAAAACCGATCAGATTGCGCACCCAGCCCAGCATCGAGATATCGGCGATGGTGTAGTCGTCGTCCATGATCCAGCTGCGGCCCTTCAGCCTCGTCTCGAGCACACCGATCAGCCGCCGCGATTCGTCGCGATAGCGCGCTAGCGGCCGCTTGTCGGCGATCTCGCGTCCGGCGAATTTGTGGAAGAAGCCGACCTGCCCGAAGATCGGCCCGATCGAGGCCATCTGGAAGAACACCCACTGGATCGTTTCGTAACGCCGCACCGGGTCGGCCGGGACCAGCTTTCCGGTCTTGTCTGAGAGATAGAGCAGGATGGCGCCGGATTCGAACAGCCCGATCGGCCTGCCGCCCGGGC
>NZ_RZSX01000890.1:0-2486 GCF_004023105.1 Mesorhizobium sp. M5C.F.Ca.IN.020.32.2.1
GTGCTGTGCTTTGGGGCGCTCTACCGCCTAGTCCATTCGCGCATCGGCAAACTCTGCCAGTCGTTGCAGCAGAACGAGGAACTGGCCTCCTCGATCGGCGTCAACATCGCCTATCTGCGCGTTATCGCCTACGCCATCTCCTCATTCCTCGGCGGTCTCGGCGGTGCGATGTTCGTCGCCATCTCGCAGTCGATCTATCCGTCGACCTTCACCGTCACCGACTCGGTGAACTTCATGCTGAACTGCTTCCTCGGCGGCCTCGGCTACGTCTTCGGGTCGATGATCGGCACCTTCGTCCTCTATTTCGGCTGGGATTTCCTGTTCGCGACCGGCGAGTTCCAGTTGCTGATCTTCTCGTCGGTGCTGATCGCGCTGATGCTGTTCCTTCCCAACGGCCTGCTCAGCCTCCGGCTGTTCGGCAAGAAGCAGGGCTAGGACCATGACTGAGCTTCTCCAGATCAAGGCCGTGACCAAACGCTTCGGCGGGCTGGTCGCGGTCAACAATGTTTCCTTCGCGGTCCGCGAACGCGAAATCCTCTCCGTCATCGGCCCCAACGGCGCCGGCAAGTCGACGCTGTTCAAGCTGATTTCCTCTTTCCTCAATCCGACCTCGGGCGAAGTGCTGTTCCGGGGAGAGCGGATTTCAGGCCTGGCGCCGCATATCGTCGCCCGGAAGGGCGTGGTGCGCACGTTCCAGGAGACGACGATCTTCAAGGGCATGACGGTGCGCGACAATGTCATCATCGCGCATCACCTGCGTTCCAATGCCAGCCTTGCCGGCTTCTATCTCGGCACGAATACCGCACGGCGCGACGAGGATGAATTCGGCCGCTCGGCGGACGAGATCATCGACTTCCTCGATCTCCGCGCGCAACGGCATGAGATCGCCAGCACGCTGCCGCACGGCCATCTGCGCGCGCTCGGGATTGCCATCGGGCTCGCCACGAACCCGACCGTGCTTCTGCTCGACGAGCCCTTCGCCGGCATGAACCATGACGAAACCGTGCGCGCGGTGGAGATGGTGCGCGGCGTGCGGAAGCGCGGCGTGACTGTCCTGCTGGTCGAGCACGATATGCCCGCCGTCATGAACATTTCCGACCGCATCGTCGTCCTGAACTTCGGTGTGAAAATCGCCGAGGGAACGCCGAAGGAAATCCAGGAGAACGAAAAGGTCATCGAGGCCTATCTCGGCGCCGAAGATGAGACGATCGGATTTTAGCCATGGGCGAACTGCTGAAAGTCTCCGACGTCGAACTCTACTACGATCATGTCTATGCACTGAAGGGTGTGTCGCTCAACGTCAACGAGGGCGAGACCGTCGCGCTGATCGGCGCGAACGGCGCGGGCAAATCCTCGATCCTGCGCGCCATCACCGGCCTGAAGAAAGTCCGCAGCGGCGAGATTCATTTCCGGGGCCACCGCATCGACGGAACGCGCCCGGACGAACTGGTCAGGATGGGCATCGCCATGGTGCCGGAGGGTCGGCGCGTCTTTTCCTACATGACGGTGCGCGACAATCTGATGATGGGCGCCTTCACCCGCACCGACAAGGCCGAAATCGCCAGGACGCTGGACATGGTGCTCGGGCGCTTTCCGCGCCTGAAGGAACGCTATTCCCAGACGGCGGGCACGATGAGCGGCGGCGAACAGCAGATGCTGGTGATCGGGCGGGCGCTAATGGCCAAACCGAAGCTTCTGCTGCTCGATGAACCCTCGCTCGGCGTCGCGCCGAAGCTCGTCCAGGACATCGCTCGCTCCATCGTGGCGATCAATCGCGACGAAAAGGTCAGCGTTCTCTTGGTCGAGCAGAATTCGCGCATGGCGCTGCGCATCTCGCAGCGCGCCTACGCACTGACGACCGGAAAGATCGCGCTGGCCGGACATTCGGCCGAGCTGCTTGGCGACGACCGGGTCAAGAAACTGTATCTCGGCGGCGAAATATGAAAGCGCAAATGGACATACTCGTCGTCAATCCCAACACCACCGCGTCCATGACCGAAAAGATCGGCGAGGCGGCGCGCGGCGCGGCTTCGGCCGGCACCAGGATCATCGCCGTCAATCCGAAGGACGGGCCGCCGAGCGTCGAAGGCTATTTCGACGAGGTCTTCGCCATCCCGGGAATGATCGGCGAGGTCCAGAGACATCCGGCGGCGAGCGCCTGCGTCATCGCCTGTTTCGACGATACCGGCCTCGACGCAGTACGCTGCGTTAGCGAGATGCCGGTGGTCGGCATCGGCGAAGCGGCGTTTCACATGGCGAGCCTGATTGCCGGCAAGTTCAGCGTGGTGACGACGCTGTCGCGTTCGGTGCCGGCGATTGAGCACAATCTGGTCCGCTACGGCCTCGCCAGCCGCTGCGCCAGGGTGCGGGCAAGCGACGTTCCCGTTCTGGAGCTCGAAGTGCCCGGCTCCAACGCCCGCCATCGAATTTCGGAGGAGATCGAGCGCGCCATCCGCGATGACCGGGCCGAGGCGATTGTGCTGGGA
>NZ_RZSX01000891.1:0-2482 GCF_004023105.1 Mesorhizobium sp. M5C.F.Ca.IN.020.32.2.1
AAGCCTAATCTTGCCGAAACGGCTGATCGCCAGGAAGCCGGCAAAGACCAGGAACATCGCGGTCGAGACAACAAAGCCCCATCCGAAACCGCTAATGATCGCCGAAAGCGTAGCTTGGGTGACGGAGGCGAGGCTCTCCGGGGCCACCGCTCCCCATGAGATGAATCCGATCGTGATCGCTATAGCCGGCCAGAACACCGCCGGATCTATGCTTCGCAGTCTGTCTGTGGTCGACATGCCTTATCCCTCCATGTGGTAACGTTTCCCTTTGGATGTTCAATTGTTCGTCCGCGCCCGCCCTCCCGCGGACGGCCTGCCTACTCATGCGACCCTGTCCGGCGGATCGCGGCCGTCGAAAAACGCGGAGATATTCTCGACCACCTTCATGCCCATGGCCGTCCGCGTCTCGGCCGTTGCGCTGCCGAGGTGCGGAAGAAGCACCACGTTTTCGAGATCCGTCAGGGCGGCTGGGATCGCCGGCTCTTCCTCATAGACATCGAGCCCGGCGCCGGCGATTGCCCCTTGCTTCATGGTCTCGACGAGGGCCACGGTATCGACGACGTCGCCGCGCGCGGTATTGATGAGAAATGCGCCCGGCTTCATCAGCGCGAGCCTCCGCGCGTCTACCAGATGTCTGTTCTCGGCACCGCCGGGACAATGGAGCGAGACGAAGTCGCTCGCCGCCATCACCTCCTCGATCGTCTTCATCTGCTGCGCATCCATCGCTCGAGTCTGGTCGTCGTCGATGATCGAGCGGTTGAAGAAGAGGACCTTCATCCCGAAACCGAAGTAAGCGCGCTTAGCGGTGGCTTTGCCGATCCGTCCCATGCCGATGATGCCAAGTGTCTTGCCGGTTAGCTGGCGGCCCAGCATGTGCGTCGGGCACCAGCCCTTCCATCCGCCGGTCCTTAGCTGCCGCTCGCCCTCGCCGGCCCGGCGCGCGGCCATCAGCATCAGGGTCAGCGCGATGTCGGCCGTGCAGTCGGTCAGCACACCCGGCGTATTGGTGACTGTAGTGCCTGCCGCCTTGGCGACGGCGATGTCGATATGATTAAAGCCGACGCCGAAATTGCCTAGGATTTTGGTGCGAAGAGGTGGCTTTTCGAAGATCGAAGCTGGCAGCCGGTCGCTCACCGTCGGCAGGACAGCGTCGAAGTCCTTCATCGCCGCGGCAAACTCCCGTTCGGTGAGAGGACGGTCGGTTTCGTTCAGTGTGGTGTCGAAGCGTGCGGCAAGCACGCGCTCCACTTTCTCCGGCCAGCGCCGGGTCACGAGGACGCGGGGCTTAGCCATTCAGGCAGCCTTGCTCATGACAGACAACACGTCGGCAACGGTCTCACCGAAGGACGACGGCGTCGGCACGATCGTGACGCCCGCCTCCTTGAGGATCTCCACTTTTTCCTGCGCCGATTCTCCAAAGGCGGAGATGATCGCGCCGGCATGGCCCATGCGCCGACCCTTCGGCGCCGAAAGGCCCGCGATATAGGCGATCAGCGGCTTCTTCATGTTGTCGCGCGCCCAAAGCGCGGCCTCCACTTCCTGCGGGCCGCCGATCTCGCCGATCATCAGCACCGCATCGGTGTTCGGATCCTTGTCGAAAAGCTCCAGCATGTCCTTGAAGGACGAACCGTTGACTGGATCGCCGCCGATACCGATCGACGTCGACACGCCAATGCCGAGGGCTTTCATCTGGCTCGCCGCCTCGTAGCCGAGCGTGCCCGAGCGGCCGACGATGCCAATGCGGCCGGGCAGGTAGATCGAACCCGGCATGATGCCCATCAGTGCCTCGCCCGGCGTGATCATGCCCGCGCAGTTCGGCCCGATCAGGGTCATGCGATCCTCGAAGCGGTAGCGCCGCATGTATCGCTTGACCCTGATCATGTCCTGGGAGGGAATGCCGTCAGTGATGCAAACGCAGAGCCGGATGCCGGCATCCGCTGCTTCCATGATGGAATCGGCCGCGAAGGGCGGTGGTACGAAGACGATCGAGGCATCAGCCTCCGTCTCCTGCACAGCGCCCTTCACCGTGTTGAAGACAGGCATGCCGAGATGGGTTTGGCCGCCCTTGCCCGGGGTGACGCCGCCGACCACGTTCGTCCCGTAGCGCTCCATGTCCTCGGCATGGAAACTGCCGATCTTGCCGGTGAAGCCCTGCACAATGACGCGGGTGCTCTTGTCGAGTAAAATGGACATCGTAGGGGCCCTCAAGCAGCCTTGTTGGCGGTGAAAGAACGCCATGCGCCGACCGCCTTGTCGGCAGCCTCGGCAAGCGTTTCCGCGATGATGATGTTCTCCCCGGATTCGGCGAGGATGCGTCGGCCTTCTTCCATGTTCGTGCCGGAGAGGCGTACGACGAGCGGAACCGGCACGCCGACTTCCCTGAGCGCCTTGATGACGCCCTCGGCCACCCAGTCGCAGCGGTTGATGCCGGCGAAGATGTTGACGAGGATCGTCTCGACTTGTCTATCGCGCAACACGGCAC
>NZ_RZSX01000892.1:0-2482 GCF_004023105.1 Mesorhizobium sp. M5C.F.Ca.IN.020.32.2.1
CCTCCACCACTTCGCGCAGCGTCACAAAATCGCCCGACCGCTTCGACATGCGCACCGGTTCGCCCTCGCGAAAAAGCCTCACCAGTTGGCAAAGCAGCACTGAAAGCTTCACCTCGTCGCCGGAAATCGCCCGGGCGAGCGCTTCCAGGCGCTTCACATAGCCGCCATGATCGGCGCCAAGCACATAGATCAGCTCGACGAAACCGCGATCGACCTTGTCCTTCAAATAGGCGACGTCCGCGGCAAAATAGGTGAAGGTGCCGTCCGACTTGACCAGCGCCCGGTCCATGTCGTCGCCGACCGCAGTCGAGCGGAACAGCGTCTGCTCGCGATCCTCCCAGTCGTCCGGCTTCTCGCCCTTGGGCGGCGGCAGCTTGCCCTTGTAGATATGGCCCTTGAGCGTCAGGTCGTTGATGGCCGAACGGATTTTCCGGGCGTTGTCGGCGTGCAGCGTGCGCTCCGAGAAAAAGACGTCGTGATGCACATTGAGCAGCGCCAGATCCTCGCGGATCATGGCCATCATCGCATCGATCGTCCTGTCCTTGACGATGGCAAGCGCTTCCTCGTCGGACATCTGCAGCAGGGAGCGGTCGAATTCGCTGGCCAGCGCCTGGCCGACCGGCACCAGATAGTCGCCCGGATAGAGCCCGGCCGGAATCTCGCCGATGTCGTCGCCGAGCGCCTCGCGGTAACGCAGCATGACCGAGCGGCCGAGCACGTCGATCTGCGAACCAGCATCGTTGATGACATATTCCTTGGTCACGTCATAACCGGCGAAGGCCATCAGATTGGCGAGCGCATCACCCACCACGGCGCCACGGCAATGGCCGACATGCATCGGTCCGGTAGGGTTAGCCGAGACATATTCGACATTGGCTTTCTTGCCGCCGCCGACCGTCGAGCGGCCGTAGTCGCGGCCTTCGCCGAGCAGCACAGTCAGATGCAACTGCCAGAACGCGTCCTTGAGCCTGAGATTGACGAAGCCTGGACCGGCAACGTCCGCAGCGGCGATGTCAATGTCGGCGCGCAGCGCCTGCGCCAGCCTTTCAGCCAGTGCGCGTGGGGGCTGGCCGGTCGGCTTGGCCAGCACCATTGCCGCATTGGTCGCCAGGTCGCCATGGCTGGCGTCGCGCGGCGGCTCGACGGCGATGCGCGACAAGTCCAGCGAACCGCCGTCTTTGTCTTTTAAGTCAAGCGCTTCGACAGTTCTGGTGATTCGCGCGTTGAAATCGGCGAAGATGTTCATTGGTGTAGCTCTGGGGTGTGGCTCTGGCTGCTTTGCAGGGATCCGGCTTATTGGCCGGCAAAATCGAGCTCGGCCTAGCTTAATTCAGGCGTATGGTCAAACAAACGGCGGTGTTCTTTCAAAGCGTAGGTATCCGTCATGCCCGCCAGGAAGTCGGCGACGCTGCGCGCCTTGATGCGATCGTCGGCCCGGTCGAGCCCTTCGCGCCAGCCGTCGGGCATGGCGCGCGGATTGGCGAAATAGACCTCGAACAGGTCGTTGACGATCTGCTCGGCCTCGTTACGCACGCGCATGACCTCGCTGTGCCGGTAGAGATGCTTGTAGAGAAAGGCCTTCAATTCCTTTTCGAACGCGGCCATTTCGGCTGAAAAGGTCACCATCGTCTCGCCTGCCACCCTTACCGCGTCGGCGCTGTCCGGCTTGATGCGGGCCAGATTGGCGGTGGTGGAACGATGACATCCTCGACCATCATCGTGATCTGCCGTCGCATCAGTTCGTGCCCTGTCCTCACATCGTCCAGCGCCGGATAGCGCTGGCGCACGTCTTCGAGGATCGAGCCGGGCAGCGAGACCTTTTCCAGCATGTCCAGCGTCAGGAAGCCGGATCTCAGGCCGTCGTCGATGTCATGGGTGTTGTAGGCGATGTCGTCGGCGATCGCTGCGCACTGCGCCTCGATGCCGGCGAAGCGGCCGAGTTCGAGGTCGTGCAGCTCCGAATAGTCGCGGATCGCCTGCGGCACCGGCCCCTTCAGACCCTTTCCGCTGGCGTCAGTCAGCGGTCCGTTGTGTTTTACCAGGCCCTCCAGCGTTTCCCAGGTGAGGTTGAGCCCGTCGAATTCGGCATAGCGGCTCTCCAGCCGCGTCACCACGCGCAGCGATTGCGCGTTGTGATCGAAGCCGCCCCAGGCGACCATTTTCTCGTTCAGCGCGTCCTCGCCGGTATGGCCGAAGGGCGTGTGGCCAAAATCGTGCACCAGCGCCACCGCCTCGGCCAGGTCCTCGTCGCCGCGCAGCGCCCGCGCCAGGGCACGCGCTATCTGCGCCACCTCGATCGAATGCGTCAGCCGGGTGCGGTAATGATCGCCCTCATGCGCGACGAACACCTGCGTCTTGTGCTTCAGCCGGCGGAATGCCGTCGAATGGATGATGCGGTCGCGGTCGCGCTGGAATGGCGTGCGGGTCGGGCTCTCCACCTCGTCGAACAGCCGCCCGCGCGACTTCGCCGGATCGCACGCAT
>NZ_RZSX01000893.1:0-2480 GCF_004023105.1 Mesorhizobium sp. M5C.F.Ca.IN.020.32.2.1
ACAAGATCGCCAATCCGACCATCCTAGCCCGCATTCCCGAAGACGAATTGCGCGCGCTGTTCATTGGCTATGGCTATGAACCGCTGTTCGTTGAGGGAGACGATCCGGCCATTATGCATGAGCTGATGGCGACCGTGCTCGACGACGCGCTGGATCGCATCAGAGCGATCCAGGACGCAGCGCGCCATGGTGCCGTAGCGCTGGTGTCGCGACCGAAATGGCCAATGATCGTGCTGCGAAGCCCCAAGGGCTGGACCGGTCCGAAGGAGGTCGACGGACTGAAGACCGAAGGCTTCTGGCGTGCGCACCAGGTGCCCTTGTCGGGCCTTGCGGAAAACCCCGCCCATCTCAAGCTGCTCGAGGAGTGGCTGAAAAGCTATCGACCCGACGAACTGTTCGACGAGGCCGGCGCACCTCTTGCCGAGATCCGCGCCACCGCGCCGCAAGCAACGCGACGCATGAGCGCCAACCCGCATGCCAATGGTGGTCTGCTGCGTCGGTCCCTCGATCTACCCGGCTTGCACGACCATGCGATAGCCGTCGCGCGGCCCGGAGCGGTTAAGGCCGAGTCAACGCGGGTAATGGGCAAGTTCCTACGTGGCGTGATGGAGCTGAACGACGGCTCGAAGAACTTCCGTATCGTTGGCCCGGACGAGACCGCCTCGAACAGGCTTCAGGACGTGTTCGAAGTTACCGAGCGCGCTTGGATGGAAACGATCCTCCCCGAAGACGTTCATCTCGGCCGCGATGGCAGGGTTCTCGAAATCCTCTCCGAGCATACCTGCCAGGGTTGGCTCGAAGGCTACCTATTGACCGGGCGGCACGCTCTGTTCTCCTGCTACGAAGCGTTCATTCACATTGTGGATTCCATGTTCAACCAACATGCGAAATGGCTGGATGCCTGCCGGGACATACCGTGGCGGCGACCCATCGCATCGCTGAACTATTTGTTGTCCAGCCATGTCTGGCATCAAGAACATAATGGCTTCAGCCATCAGGATCCCGGTTTTATCGATGTTGCCCTCAACAAGAAGGCCGACATCGTGCGCGTCTATCTGCCGCCGGATGCCAACACTTTGCTTTGCGTCACTGAACACGTGTTGCAGACATGGGACCGCATCAACGTCATCGTCGCCGGCAAGCCGCCGTCATGGCAGTGGCTGTCGATGGACAAGGCGCTCGTTCATTGCAAAACGGGCATCGGCATCTGGGACTGGGCATCGACCGAGGACGGCGCGGAGCCGGACGTCGTCATGGCTTGCGCCGGCGACGTTCCGACACTGGAGACGCTCGCGGCCGTCCAGATCCTCAGGCACCATGTTCCTGAGCTCAGGGTCAGGGTGGTCAATGTGGTCGATCTGATGACCCTGCAGCCCAAGGAGCATCACCCGCACGGCCTGTCGGACCGCGATTTCGATGCGCTGTTCACCTCTGGCAAACCCGTCATCTTCGCCTATCACGGCTATCCCTGGACCATTCATCGCCTGACCTACCGTCGCACCAACCACGACAACATCCATGTTCGTGGGTACAATGAAGAAGGCACGACGACGACCCCCTTCGATATGACGGTGCTGAACGGCCTCGACCGGTTCCATCTCGTAAAAAGCGTGCTCGACCGGGTTCCGCAGCTCAGGAGCGTTCAGGTCGGCCTGAAGCAGGCGATGGACGTCAAGCTGCTTGAACATAGAGCCTACATTCGCGCTCATGGCCGGGACATGCCCGAGATACTTGAATGGAGGTGGGATCAGGGTCCTGATGAGACGGCAATCGCCCCACACTAAGGACGAGCCGGTGGCAGACGGCTCCTGGTCCTGAAGCGTGATTCCTTCCACCCTGACCTTCGCTGTCATCGAGGGGCGGCGGGAGTCCGCGGCTAGAGGCGGCAGTCTGTCGCCGGTGAGAGCGCCGTGGGTGCCACTGCTATCTGCACCACACCAACCAACACCCCACATGACCAACCTGATGTCAGTCCCTGTCGTACAAGAAATGCAACAGAGCGCGCTTTGGCGATTGAAGAAAGCCGACATGTCTGAATCCAACGCATCGACCATTCTCTCGCCCGGCCTCAGCGAGGTCGAGGCGCAAGTGAGGCTCCTCGCCGAAGGGTTCAACGAATTGCCTGCGACCGGTAGGCGCACGCCGTTGCGGATTGCTCTTGAGGTCATGCGCGAACCGATGCTGGCTCTCCTGCTGGGTGGCGGCGCTGTCTACCTGCTTCTTGGCGATCTGCAAGAAGCGTTGATCCTGCTTGCCTTTGCCACATTGTCGGTAGGCATAACGATTGTTCAGGAGGCGCGGACGGAACGCGTTCTGGAGGCATTGCGTGATCTTACGAGCCCCCGTGCCCTCGTGATACGCGACGGTGAAAGCAAGCGCATTGCGGGTCGCGAGGTGGTGCGGGGCGATTTGGTTGTCCTGGGCGAGGGGGACCGGGTCCCGGCCGACATGCTGCTGATCCAGAGTGCAGACCTCCAGAC
>NZ_RZSX01000894.1:0-2480 GCF_004023105.1 Mesorhizobium sp. M5C.F.Ca.IN.020.32.2.1
AACCAGGCCGAGACGCACGCGGCGCTCGGCAAGCCGCATATATTCGGCGCGCGCCTCTTCTTCCGTCGTCTCCTCGTCGGCGAAGGTGCGGCCGGCGGCTTCCAGATCGCGGTTGACCTGATTCCAGATGTTGTTGAACTCGGCCTCGACGAGCTTCGACGGTGCCTCGAACGAGTAGGCGGCATCGAGCTGGTCCAGCAGCTGGCGCTTGATCTTCTGGCGCGTCATCGAACCGAACTGGTTCTCGATCTGGCCGCGCACCACTTCACGCAGGCGCTCCAGCGACTCCAGGCCGAGATTCTTGGCCATTTCGTCGTTGATTTCCAACGCACCGGGCTTGGAGACTTCCTTGACGGTGACGTCGAAGGTCGCTTCCTTGCCGGCCAGATGCGCCGCCTGGTAGTTTTCCGGGAACGTAACCGTGACCTGCGTCTCGTCACCGGCCTTGCTGCCGATGAGCTGATCCTCGAAGCCGGGAATGAATTCCTTGGAGCCGAGCACCAGCGGCTGGTCCGTGCCGGCGCCGCCGCTGAAGGCTTCGCCGTCGATCTTGCCGACATAGTCGATCGTCACGCGGTCGCCTTCGGCGGCCTTGCCGGCCTTCGGCTCATAGGTGCGCGCCGATTCGGCGACACGCTGGACCTGCTCGTCGATTTCCGAATCCGGCACGTCGAACACCTGACGCGTCACCTTGATGTCGGAGAAATCCTTGATCTCGATCTGTGGAATGATCTCGTAGTTCAGGCGGAACTCGAAGTCTGCGCCGCCGGCCAGGATCTTCTCGGCCTCCTTCTCGTCCTCGGTCATGATCACTTCGGGCTGCATGGCGGCCTTTTCGCCGCGCCCGGTAATGATCGAACGGGTCGAATCGTTGAGAATCTCGTTGACCACCTCGGCCATGAACGACTTGCCGTAGACCTTGCGCAGGTGCTGCACGGGCACCTTGCCGGGGCGGAAGCCGTTGATACGGACCTTGTTCCTGGCATCGGAAAGCCGCGCCATCAGCTTGGCTTCCATGTCACCGGCCGGCACGGTGATCTTGATCTCGCGCTTGAGACCGGAGTTGAGCGTTTCGGTGACCTGCATCATAGAACCTTTGTTTCCACCAATGAGGCAGCCAAACGGCTCCTGCCGTTTACAGCCTGCCGGTATATCTTGCCGGGAATGGCTTTTGGTGCGGGACTTGGCGATCTGTCCGCCCAACGCGGCTCAAATCCTTCAGAAATACGCTCCAAAATGTGAATAAGTCTTTGTTTTTCCTACTTCTTATCACATTCGGCAGAAGCGGATCGTCGCATCCCGTCACATTCGACACGCCTTTTGTCACAGGCGCGGCTAATTTTCAACCATCTTCGCGTCTACAGCGCCGCGCGTCCTCTTGGACGCGCAAAGGACGCTGTAGCACCTTGATTTTGGCGCCTAATCCTTTCCGAAAATCGATTTTCGATTTTCGGGATCATGCGCCGGCGAACGGCCCTTATTTTGACCGCGACATTGACAGAATGATGGCCCAGCGCAGCGATCCTGACGCAGAGAAGCCCGCCACTCGCAACGTGGCGGGCCGGCCGCGAGGCCAGGAGAGTATTTTCAAAGCCTCCATGGCGGATGCGACACCCCGTTTGCGCAACAGTCTCTCAGCGGCGTGCGATCAGCAAGCAAAGCTCACGTAGGTCGCGATCGTACGTGCCGCCGCTCCCGAGCACGTCGACGCAGCGCTTCTTCATGCGAGTCAGTTGGCTGCTGGACAACTGCGAGACCACGCTCGGCACGCTGGAAGTGCTCGGCGCCCCGGCTGTTCCAAGAGTTCCCAGCGTTCCAGGAGTGCCCGGTGTACCCAGAAGGCTTGCACCTGCAACGCCTACACCGGCACCCCGGGCGACACCACCAGTGCCACCACCATCGGCACCTAAGCCGACAGTTATACCCCTGGTGTCGCCGACACTTGCGCCTGCACCAGCAGTTATACCCCCGGTGCCGCCCATATTGGCGCCGGCACCAGCGGTAATGCCCTTGCTGCCGCCAATCGGCGCACCTGCGCCGGCATTCACCCCGCTTCGGCCGCCGATCGAAGCGCCGACACCCGCGGTAATGCGTTTCTTGCCGCCTATCGCTGCACCGGCACCGGCATTCACCCCGTCGCTACCGCCGATCGATGTACCGGCTCCTGCATTGATGCCGCCACTGCCGCCGATCGAGGCGCCAAGACCGGCGTTTACGCCGCCACTGCCGCCAACCGATGCGCCGGCGCCGACGCTAATGCCGCCTGCGCTGGAGGGTAAAGACAGAGATACAACAAGTGCACCACCGGCCAAAGCTGTGGCGAAACGCTTAACGACATTTGCCATGACACTCTCCTTTGGTAGTTACCTCAGCAGCAGTTTCATAGCCTGCTACTTTGGCGACAACGAACTCAGAGAGTTTTTGAATTTGCTTACCCGAATTTGTTTACGATCGTGACTTACGGGTAGCAAAACTGTCTC
>NZ_RZSX01000895.1:0-2478 GCF_004023105.1 Mesorhizobium sp. M5C.F.Ca.IN.020.32.2.1
ATCCTGGACAAACTCCGCGCGCAGCCTGAGCGAGGTCAGCGGCGTGCGCAGGTCGTGGCTGATCGCCGCCAGCATGCGCGTGCGGTCCTCGACGAAACGCTGCAGGCGCTCCTGCATGCGATTGAACGCCTCGGCGGTCTGGCGGATGTCGGCCGGCCCTGATTCCGGCAGCCGCGGCACAGCCTCGCCGCGGCCGAACAGTTCAGCGGCATTGGCGAGCCGTCGCAGCGGACGCGCGATTGCCTGCGCCCCGAAAATCGCGATGGCGGAGAGGATGAGTGCAGTGAGCGCCAGCGATATCGCCGATTGCGTCGTCCAGAAGGCGTTCGGCATTGCCTTGGCGTAGGCCGCATTCAGCCAGGTGCTGTCATCGAGGCGGACGGAAAGGCCCATGCCGTTTGGGGCGGCGTCCATATAAAGAAACTTGGCCGGCCGAGAGAAAGGCCTGCCATTGCCGGACAAATCCACCATGCGCGGCGGCACGGAAGGGTCGGCGGCATCGACTGCGCTCGAGGCCTGTCCGTTCACGTAGGCGGCATACTTCCCGGCAATCCCGGGCAGCGGCTTGGCGAGCTGGGTCAAGGCTTCCTGTTGCCAGGCGAGGGGATTGTTCGGTCCGCCGTCCGAGGTCCAGAAACGCGTATAGGCCGTGCCGCTGACGTTGAGGATGTCGGGCCGAAGCGAGGGCGGCGTGGTGTCCAGCAGAAGCGCAAGCGAGGACGTGCGACTGACGAACTCGCCCTTGGCCGCCGCGTGCAGGGCCTGTCCGCGCTCGTCCCACGAGATCAGGAATGTGATTGCCTGCGACAGGGCGAGCGCAAGCAGCACCAGCATGAGGAAGCGGGCCGCCAGGCTACGTCTCCACAACAGCATCATGCCGGAGCCACCTCGGCGGTGAAGCAGTAGCCGCCGCCCCAGTGCGTCTTGATCAGCATCGGACTCTTCGGGTCCGCCTCGATTTCTTGCGCAGCCGGCTCACCTGGTTGTCGACGGCCCGGTCGAACCCGTCGGCCGAGCGCCCAACCGTGAGGTCGAGCAGCTGATCCCGGCTGAGTACGATCCCGACATGCTCGATAAAGGCGGTGAGAAGGCGGAATTCAGCCGTGCTGAGCGCGACCGCCACGCCGTCGAGCCCGACCAGCTCGCGGCGGCCTACATTCAGCGTCCAGCGGTCGAACCGCAGCGCGTTCGATTTGAGACGACCGCGCTGCGGCGGCAGGCTGTGGACTCGCCTGAGCACGGCCTTAATCCGCGCCAGCAGTTCTCGCGGATTGAACGGCTTCGTCAGGTAGTCGTCGGCCCCGATCTCGAGGCCGACGATCCGGTCGATCTCCTCGGCCATGGCGGTAAGAAAGATGATTGGAACGTCCACCGTCCCGCGCACGTGCCGGCAGGCGGCAATGCCGTCCTCGCCAGGCATCATGACGTCGAGGACGATAAGATCGGGCAGGCTGCGGTCGAGCAGCCGCTTGAGCGCGGCCGTGCTGTCGGCGACGCTGACGCGATAACCTTGCTGGGTGAGGTATTTCCCGACGAGGTCGCGGATGTCCCTGTGGTCGTCGACGACCGCGATGTGCTGCGCCGCTTCCATACAATGCTCCAAAGCCGCCGCTGAATAGTCGGCCAGTATCGACGATATTTAGTTTGCGTCTACACGGATGATCACCTTCTGCGCCACGGCGGCAATCTCGTGCGGCATCAACAAAGCGTGAGAAGTGTAACGAGATGTATCAGAGCGCAGCGCCTGCGACAGCTTGCGATGAACTGCCGGTCGTCGGGACAAGGTTCTGCGACAGCTTCCGCCTAACTTGGCCTCGTCGCTAGCCCGGACTTCCGGTCTTTGCCGCCAGGCCATGCCGCGCGGCATCCAGACTGCGGTCCTCGCCAGCCTTTGATCGAAAGGATTGCACAATGGCCAGATTGATCATCAACGGCACGCCCCGTGACATCGAGGTCGATCCGGATACGCCGCTGCTGTGGGTGATCCGCGAGCAGATCGGGCTTACCGGCACGAAGTACGGTTGCGGCGTTGCCGCCTGCGGCGCCTGCACCGTCCATATAGACGGCGTCGCCACCCGCTCCTGCGTACTTCCGGTGAGCGCGGTCGAGCCGGACCAGCAAATCACCACCATCGAAGGGCTTTCGCCAGACAGTTCACATCCGGTCCAGCAGGCTTGGCTTGCGCTCGATGTGCCGCAATGCGGCTACTGCCAGGCCGGCATGATCATGGCTGCGGCGGGCCTGCTCATGCAGAACCCGAACCCCGCGGACGAGGACATCAACGCCGAGATCACAAATATCTGCCGCTGCGGCACCTACAACCGGGTGCGCGCCGCGATCAAGCTGGCCGCCAAAAGCGGCGAAGCCACGCAGCGCGGTTGAGGAGATCAGTCAGGAACGCCATAATTTCCATCTCCCGCCGCAGCTTCATCATCGGCGTGGCCTCCACGGCCGGCGGCCTGTCCCTCGGATTCAACG
>NZ_RZSX01000896.1:0-2459 GCF_004023105.1 Mesorhizobium sp. M5C.F.Ca.IN.020.32.2.1
CGTTGCGGCCGACCTTGCCCCAGCTTGCCGGGTTGTTCGGGTCGCGGTTTTCGGGGGCGACGATGGCATTCGTCTCCTGGCGGACCAGAAGCCCGGTCTCGCCGCCGTTAAAATCGTCCTCGCCGGTGGTGCCGTCGAGATGGCTGCCGAACATGTCGGGCGCCTCGGGCGGCGGGGCTTCAGCAGCATGGCGGACCAGCTCGACGCGCATCAATTGCGCGGTGACGGCCTGGCGCAGATTGCCGAGCATCGCCTGGAACAGCTCGAACGCCTCGCCCTTGTATTCCTGCAGCGGGTCGCGCTGGGCGTAGCCGCGGAAGCCGACGACCGAGCGCAGATGGTCGAGGTTGACGATGTGCTCGCGCCACAGATGGTCGAGCGTCTGCAGCACCACTGAGCGCTCGACATAGGTCATCACGTCGGGGCCGAAGCGCTCGGCACGCTCTTTCGCGGCGGTCTCGGCGGCCTGGCTGATGCGCTCGCGGATGTCGTCCTCGGCAATGCCCTCTTCCTTGACCCAGTCCTCGATCGGCAGGTCGAGATTGAGGAATTCGGCGACCTCGGCCTTGAGGCCGGCGACGTTCCACTGCTCGGCGTAAGCGTTTTCGGGAATGGCCTTGGCGACGATCTCCTCGATGACGCCCTCGCGCATCTCGGCGATGGTCTCGGACAGGCCTTCACCGTCCATCAGCTCGAGGCGCTGCTCGAACACCACCTTTCGCTGGTCGTTCGAGACGTCGTCATATTTCAGCAGGTTCTTGCGAATGTCGAAATTGCGCGCCTCGACCTTCTTCTGCGCTTTTTCCAGCGCCTTGTTGATCCAGGGGTGGATGATCGCCTCGTCTTCCTTGAGGCCGAGCTTCTGCAGCATGCCGTCCATGCGCTCGGAGCCGAAGATGCGCATCAGATCGTCCTGCAGCGACAGGAAGAATTTTGAGCGGCCGGGATCGCCCTGGCGGCCTGAGCGGCCGCGCAACTGGTTGTCGATGCGGCGCGACTCGTGGCGTTCGGTGGCGAGCACGTACAGGCCGCCGGCGGCCAGCGCCTTTTCCTTCAGCCGGGCGACGTCGTCGCGGATCGCCTTTTCCCTGGCTTCGCGCTCGGGGCCTTCAGGCATATCGCCAAGCTCCTCGGCGATGCGCATGTCGGCATTGCCGCCGAGCTGGATGTCGGTGCCGCGGCCGGCCATGTTGGTGGCGATGGTGATGGCACCGGGTTTTCCCGCCTGGGCGACGATCGCCGCCTCACGCTCGTGATGGCGGGCGTTCAGCACCTCGAAATCTGTAAAACCTTCCTTGCGCAGACGCGCGGCCAGCTGCTCGGACTTCTCGATCGAGGTGGTGCCGACCAGCGTCGGCTGGCCCTTGGCGCGGGCTTCCTTGATCTCCTTGATGATCGCCTTGTACTTCTCCTCGACGGTCCGGTAGACCTCGTCGTCCTCGTCGACACGGACCACCGGCAGATTGGTCGGGATCTCGGTGACTTCGAGGCCGTAGATATTGCCGAACTCCTCGGCCTCGGTCAGCGCTGTGCCGGTCATGCCGGCGAGCTTCTTGTAGAGGCGGAAATAGTTCTGGAAGGTGACGGAGGCGAGCGTCTGGTTCTCCGGCTGGATCGCCACATGCTCCTTGGCTTCGAGTGCCTGGTGCAGGCCTTCCGAATAGCGGCGGCCCGGCATCATGCGGCCGGTGAATTCGTCGATGATGACGATCTCGCCGTTGCGCACGATATAGTCCTTGTCCTTCTGGAACAGCTGGTGCGCCTTCAGGGCATTGTTGACGTGGTGGACGATGGCGACGTTCTCGACGTCGTAGAGCGACTCGCCCTTGAGCAGGCCGGCGTCGCGCAGAAGGTTTTCCAGCTTCTCGGTGCCCTCCTCGGTGAAGATCGAGGTCTTCTGCTTCTCATCGATCTCGTAGTCGGCCGGCTCGAGCTTCAGCATGAAGGCATCGATGGTGTTGTACATTTCCGAACGGTCCTCGAGCGGACCGGAAATGATCAGCGGCGTGCGCGCCTCGTCGACCAGGATGGAGTCGACCTCGTCGACGATCGCGTAGCTGTGGCCGCGCTGCACCATCTGGGCGCGCTCGAATTTCATGTTGTCGCGCAGATAGTCGAAGCCGAGCTCGTTGTTGGTGGCGTAGGTGACGTCGGCGGCATAGGCGGCGGCGCGTTGCTCGTCGGACAGGCCATGGACGATGACGCCGACGGTAAGGCCGAGGAATTTGTAGACGCGGCCCATCCATTCGGAGTCGCGCGTGGCAAGATAGTCGTTGACGGTGACGACATGGACGCCCTTGCCGGCGAGCGCGTTGAGATAGACCGGCAACGTGGCGACCAGCGTCTTGCCCTCGCCGGTGCGCATCTCGGCGATGCCGCCATTGTGCAGCACCATGCCGCCGATCAGCTGCACGTCGAACGGGCGCATGCCGAGCACGCGGCGCGCCGCCTCGCGCACG
>NZ_RZSX01000897.1:0-2455 GCF_004023105.1 Mesorhizobium sp. M5C.F.Ca.IN.020.32.2.1
ACTTTCGAACGGCAGGGATTGAGACGATGCGCGGAAGCGGAAAAGCAGATGTTTTTGTTATGCTGGCCCATCCGGTGGGACATGCGAAAAGCCCCGGCATGTTCAACGAACTGTTCGAGCAGAAGGGGCTCGACAGCCTTATGGTGCCGATGAGTTGCAAGCCGGAGGATTTCAACACTTTTTGGGCCGGGCTGACCGCGGCGGAGAATGTCCGCGGCGTCATCATTTCGGTGCCGTACAAGGTTGCCGTCTACCACAAGTGTGCTGGCGGGCATGATCGCGCCGTGCGGGTGCAGAGCGCCAACTCCGTACGCCGGCTGCCCGACGGCAGCTGGTACGCCGACAATTTCGATGGCGTCGGCTTCATCGACGCGCTGAAGGCGGCGGGCTACGAGTTTGCGGGACGCAAGGCGCTGCAGGTCGGCGCCGGCGGCGCCGGTGCGTCGATCGCCTACTGCCTCGCTGAGGCCGGCGTCACAGAAATCCGGTTGAACGACGTCGACCGGAGCCGGGCCGAAAACCTCGCCGCGCTTGTCGCGAAAGCTTTCCCGAGCTGCCGCATCGAGGCCGGCGAAGCCGATCCGACGGGCATGGACCTGGCGGTCAACGCGACGCCGGTCGGCATGCATGCCGGTGACCCCTATCCGCTCGACGTGACGAAACTGACGCCGGATATGACAGTCGTCGACATCATCATGGAGCCGGCCGAGACGGCGCTGCTCAAAAAAGCGAAGGAAATGGGCTGCAAGGTCCAGCCTGGGCGCCCCATGATGGACTATCAGATGCGCGGCATGGCCGAATTTTTCGACGTCGAGCGCAGGGACCGCGCCAATGGCTGAGACGTGCACGGTCGTCGTCATCGGCGGTACGTCGGGTATAGGCCGTGCCATCGCCGAGCGCTTCGCGCAGGAAGGCGCCAATGTCGTCGTCGCTGGTCGCGACAGGGCGAGGGGAGCCGAGGCCGCCGACATTTGCGGGGCTGGCGGCGCTGCGGATGCACGGTTCATCGAAACCGATGTTGCGAACCCTGACTCCGTGGAGGCACTTGGCCACTCGGTGGAAGCGGCCTTCGGAGCGCCGCATGTGGCAGTGAATTGCGCAGGCATCCTGCAGAGCGGCAAGCGCGTGCTCGACCAGCAGCTCGATGAAGACGAGCGCATGTGGCGCGTCAATTATCGCGGCACGCTGCTCGGTTGCCAGGTTTTCGGGCGGCTCATGTCGGCTGCCGGGCGTGGCGCGATTCTCAATGTCGGCTCGCTGGCGTCCTTCGCGCCGCTTTCCCTACCGGCCTATGCGCCGGGCAAGCATGCGGTGCTGGCGCTTACACAGATGCTGGCTGCCGAGCTCGGCCCCATGGGCGTGCGCGTTAATGCCGTGGCGCCCGGTTATACACTCTCGGATGGCTTGAAGGACAAGATCGCCAAAGGCGAGCGCAATCCCGAGGCGATCAAGGCGACGACCGCGCTGCGCCGTTTCGTCCAACCGCGGGATGTCGCTGAGGCCGCCCTCTTCCTGTGCTCGGAACGCGCCGCCTCAATAACTGGCGTAACGCTGCCAGTCGATGCCGGGTGGCTCGTGCAGGCGCCCTACGCCCATTACCTGCAAGGCAACCCGATCCGCCCGGTCTCTGCGACCGCCTGAGGAAATCCGATGATGGATATTCAACGCTTCGACTTCGACACCCGCATTCATCATGGGGTCATTCACAACGGCACTCTCTATCTGACTGGCCAGGTCGCAAGGCCCGGTCAATCGGCTGCCGACCAGATGCAGGAGGTTTTGGACAAGATCGACACCTTGCTTGCCAAGGCCGGAACGGACAAGACCCGTATCCTGCATGTGCAGATGTGGCTGGACGACATCCGCGATTTCGAGGAAGTCAACAAGGTTTGGGATGCCTGGATGCCGATGGAGCATTCCCCGGCCCGCTCCTCCGGAGAGGGACGTATGGCCAAGCCTGGGATGCTGGTCGAACTGATCGTGACGGCTGCGATTTAGCGGGCCTGCCGGGCTTGTGTCCCAGAACCGGCAGGCCCCGAGCGGAAGGACGACGATGACGAAGCGAAAGCCCCTGTCCACCATCGTGGCCGAGAGCCTGGCGGAGAAGATTCGCTCCGGCCAACTCGCTCCTGGCGCGCAACTGCCGACGGAAGCCGAGCTTTGCGCCGCATACGACGTGAGCCGCACGGTGGTTCGGGAGGCGGTGGCTCGGCTGCGATCCGATGGGATGGTGGTGCCGCATCAGGGGCGCGGCATGTTCGTCAGTGAGATGCCGGAGGCCCGAAAGTTTTCGATACCGGATGACGCGCTGAAGACCCTGCCGGAAACCATCGCGCTGCTGGAATTGAGGTTGAGCGTCGAGGTGGAGGCTGCCGGGCTCTGTGCGGAACGAAGGACCGAAGCGGAAGCGGATGCCATTCGCGCACTGATGGAGCAGGTCGATGCACAACGCGAA
>NZ_RZSX01000898.1:0-2454 GCF_004023105.1 Mesorhizobium sp. M5C.F.Ca.IN.020.32.2.1
ATCGAGGCGGGCCTCAAGCGCCACGCCGAGGCGCTTGCCGACCCGCTGAAGATCGCAGCAGCCCTTGGCGGACGCGAACTCGCCGCTATCTTTGGCTCTACGCTGGCCGCACGCCATCTAGGCGTACCTGTGCTGCTCGACGGCTTCGTCTGCACCGCCGCCGCCGCACCGCTGGCAAAATTGCACCCCACCGGCCTCGCCCACACCCTTGCCGCCCATGTCTCTGCCGAATCCGGCCATCGCCGGCTGCTCGAGGGGCTCGGCCTGCCGCCGCTGCTCGATCTCGGCATGCGGCTCGGCGAAGGCTCCGGCGCGTGCCTCGCTGTCAACATTGTCCGTTCGGCGCTCGAATGTCATGCCCGCATGGCAAGCTTCGCCGAGGCTGGGGTGTCGGAGAAGTAAATGCTCGCAAACTCATGAGAGGCGACACGGCTCGATATAGGGGCATGAGACTGAGATTTTCAGTCTCACATTCTCGCCCCGTTCCCAGGGTCTTGCCACCTAAGTCTTTGAAATCTTTGGTGGGTGCGACAGGGATCGAACCTGTGACCCGCTGATTAAGAGTCAGCTGCTCTACCAACTGAGCTACGCACCCACTCGCCGGTAAAACCAGCGTCGGCGGGCATATAGCCGCCGCCATCCGCCATGTCCAGCCCTGCCGGATTCATTTCCCGACAAATCGCCTCGAGCCAATCGCGATCAGACGAACAGCTTGCCTTCCGCCACTTTTGCCGCATGGCCGCCGATGCGGGCGGCTGCCAGCCTGCCGCCTTCAACATTCAGTTCGAGGCGAATGCGCGAAGGCCGGCCCATCTCAAGCCCTTGCTCGATCCACAGTCGCGAGACCCCGTCTCGCGGGTCGTCGAAATGCATGATCGCGCCGGCGAAGGCCGCCGCCGCCGAACCGGTCGCCGGGTCTTCATAGGAAGGATTGCCCGGCACGATCATGCGGGCATGGAAGGCGCTGTCGTGGTTCACCGTCTCGCGGCAGTAGACATACGGGCTGGCGAAGGCCCAATCGCTCTTGCGGGGTGCTAATTCCGACCACGCCTGGTTATCCAGCCTAATCCGGGCGGCGGCCTCCAGATCGGCGACCGGAGCGGTCACATAGGGCACGCCGGCCGACCAGAACGAGACGCGGTGATTCTCGAAGCCGATTTCGTGCGGACCCAACCCAAGTGCGGCGCCGATCGCCACCGGGTCGGCGGACAATTCCAGTTGTTCCGGCAGTTTGGCCAGGTCGAACTCGGCAAAGATGGTGCCATCATGCTTGCTGACGGCGCAGCGCACCGGGCCGATATTCTCCTCCAGGACGAAGATGCCGGCGGTGTCGCCATCGCCAGCTATTTCGGCAAGCGCGATCGCGGAACCGACAGTCGGATGGCCAGCGAACGGCATCTCATAATCGGGCGTGAAGATGCGGATGCGGGCGCGGTGCTTGGGATTGTCAGGCGGCAGCACGAAAACGGTTTCCGACAGGTTGAACTCGCGTGCGATGGCCTGCATCGCGGCCGTGTCCAGCCCCTTGCTGTCAAGCACGACGGCCAGCGGATTGCCGGCCAGCCGCTCGGTCGTGAATACGTCGTACAGTAAGTAGTTCCGGGTCAGCATTGTAGAAAGCCTTCTGCCTCAATCCCAACATGGGCGAAATTTAATTTGATATTTGAACCATTCGGCCTGATCTGTGCACTGATGGGATTACCACTGTTCATAGGGGTCCGGCGTGGACCAGATTGTCAATCTGCCAAAGACGGAATCCACTTCCGACATAGAGACGGCACTCGGGCTTGACCACCTGGGTCTGAAGAAGAAACGCCATCGCGGCTGGCTTTATGGCCTGCTTGTGCTGGTCGTCATCGCCGCAAGCCTCGCCGGCTACCAATGGTACGCCGCGTCTCCCGCCAGGATCGACTATACCACGGCGCCGGCCGCTGTCGCCGATCTCACGGTCGAGGTATCGGCGACCGGCACGCTGCAGCCCCTCACCCAGGTCGACATTTCGAGCGAACTGTCCGGCGTCGTCCGCTCGGTCGCGGTCAACGAGAACCAGCAGGTGAAGAAGGGCGATGTGCTGGCTGCACTCGATACGGCCAAGCTGGAGGTGCAGATCGAGCGCGCCGAGGCTTCCGCCAAGGCGGCGGCCGCCAATGTCGAGACCGCCACCGTAACCCTCACCGAAAACGAAAGGGGGCTTGTGCGCGCGGCGGCACTCACCAGGCGCGGCATGGCGACGGACCAGTCGCTTGAAGCTGCGACCGCGACGCGCGACCGCTCCAAGGCAGCGCTCGACAGCGCCAAAGCCAGTCTTGCCATCGCCAATGCCGATCTCAAGGCGCAGCAGACGGACTTCGCCAAGAGCACCATCTATGCGCCAATCGACGGCATCGTTCTGACGCGCTCGGTCGATCCCGGCCAGACGGTTGCCTCCTCGCTGCAGGCGCCGGTGTTGTTCGT
>NZ_RZSX01000899.1:0-2454 GCF_004023105.1 Mesorhizobium sp. M5C.F.Ca.IN.020.32.2.1
GTTGTCGATGCGTAAAAGTTCCGCACGCCCTTGTTTTGGCGCAAGACCGCAGGCAAACGACGGTTCCAGCAGGCTGCATCGCGGGGAGACTCAGTTGGATATCAGCATCGATTTCATGCGGCGCATTGCGCATGCCGCCGCGGCCGAAACCTTGCCGCGCTTCCGCAGCCAAGGCGCGGTCGCCAACAAGGAGCAAGGCAGCTTCGACCCGGTCACCGAGGCCGACCGCGAGGCCGAGCGGGTCATCCGGGCGCTTATATCAGCGGAATATCCCGATCACGGCATTCTCGGCGAGGAGCATGGCAGCGAGAACATATCCAGCAGGCATGTGTGGGTGATCGATCCGATCGACGGCACGCGCGCTTTCATTTCCGGCCTGCCGGTGTGGGGAACATTGGTCGGGCTGACGGTCGATGGCGATGCCGTCGCCGGCATGATGTCGCAGCCCTTCACCGGCGAGCTTTTCTACGCCAACGCGTCCGGTGCCCATTATGAAGGC
The DNA here is from genome assembly GCF_004023105.1 of Mesorhizobium sp. M5C.F.Ca.IN.020.32.2.1. Lineage (NCBI taxonomy): Bacteria > Pseudomonadati > Pseudomonadota > Alphaproteobacteria > Hyphomicrobiales > Phyllobacteriaceae > Mesorhizobium > Mesorhizobium sp. M5C.F.Ca.IN.020.32.2.1. The sequence goes on from NZ_RZSX01000899.1 coordinate 500, forward strand.
CCGGGCGGGCCGCGACGGCTGACGACGCGCAAGACAACAAGCCTTGCCGAGGCGACGCTGTTCACCACCACGCCGGCACTGTTCAAGGGAGACGCGCGTCTGCGCTACGACCTGTTCGAGCGGCAGGTCCAACTCGCCCGCTACGGCACCGACTGCTATGCCTTCGCCATGGTCGCGGCAGGAAGCGTCGACATCGTCGCCGACCCCGGTTTGAAACCCTACGATATCGTCGCGCTGATCCCGATCATCGAGAACGCCGGTGGCGTCGTCACCACCTTCGAAGGCGGACCGGCGGAAAGGGGTGGCGACATCCTGGCTGCGGCAACGCCGGAGCTTCATGCCGCCGCGATGGCGGCGCTGCGTGGCTGAGCGTGGAAAGCGTTCGGGCGGTGATTCCCCGACCCTCCTGACAGGAGGATGTCAGCAGCTCTCTGCTATGGAAGTGATGTCCCGGAGGGATTCACATGCCGACGCAGCCAACAACCAACCATTCCGAAGATGGGTCGGCAGAAAACGCTCCGGCAGACGGGCGGCCCGATTTCGATTTCTTCTTTGGCCGCTGGAACGTCAACCATCGGAGGTTGCAGAAGCCCCTGCAAGACGACACGAACTGGGACGTGTTTGGCGGGACCTGCGAAGTGCGCCCGATCCTTGGCGGCCTCGGCAATGTCGATGACAATGTGATTGAATTGCCCGTCGAGGCCTATCGCGCCGCCACGTTGCGGACGTTCGATCCGGCGACGAGCCAATGGTCGATCTGGTGGATCGACGGCCGCAACCGGGCGACCATCGATATTCCGATGCGCGGCACCTTCGAAGCAGGCGTCGGCACGTTCCTGTGCAAAGACGTCTTCGACGCACGCAATATCTACGTTCGCTTCCTGTGGTCGCGGATCACTGAAAAATCGGCGCGCTGGGAGCAGGCTTTTTCACCGGATGTCGGCAAGACCTGGGAGACCAATTGGATCATGGATTTCGCCCGGCAAGTGTAGGCGGCCGATCGACTTGGAAGGCATTTTTTCAAGCTGAGGCATGGATTTCAATGAGTTGAAGCGCTCTTTGCGCGTCCGGAGGGAGTGCGGTACTCAATCAGCTCGTGTCGTCGCTTCCCGGGATGAAGGCATTGAAGGCGGCAAAGAACTGCTCGCGATAGAAGTCGGCTTCCTGCAATATTTCATGGCGTGCACCATCGATCACCAGCAGCGAACCGAGGCGCAGACGCCTGGTGTAGGTTTCCACCGCCTTGGTCGAGACGACCTGGTCGGCGCCGGCGGCGATCACCAGCAAGGGTACCTGGATCCTGGCCATGAAGTCGGGGTCGCTGATGGCCTCGGACGCCTCCGCCGCCGCTTTCAGCCAGCGTATCGTCGGGCCGCCGAGTGCCAGTTGCGGGTAGGTTTCGTAGATCAGCGTGTTGCGCCGATACCGCTCCGGATCCGATGTCACCATGTTGGCAGCAAACGGAATGGTTCTTCTGGGCCGCGGACCCCAGGCGGCATAAAGCTTGCCAAGGCCCAGAAGACAGAACAGCGAGCAGAGGCGGCGAACGGTGGTTGTCGAGACCGGCAGGTCGGGCACGGCCAGGAATGGCGCGATCAGCACCATGCGCCGTACGCGGTTCACCATCGACGGCGCAGCAAGCAGCGTAATCACCGCCCCAGCCGAATGGGCCAATATGTAATATGGGCCCCGGCAGTCGGGCAGCACGATCTCCTCGAAGAACTGTTCCAGGTCGCCCGTGTAGTCGAAGAAGCTCCGGACATAGCCGCGCTCACGGTCGCTGATCAGCCGATCGGAACCGCCCTGGCCGCGCCAGTCGAGGGTGGCAACGCCAAAGCCGCGATCGGCAAGGTTGCGGATGGTCTCGAAATACTTTTCGATGCACTCGTTGCGGCCGGTCAGCACGACCACGGTGCCCTTCATCGGGCGGGCAACGGCGGGAAAGAGGCCATAAC
>NZ_RZSX01000089.1:0-11495 GCF_004023105.1 Mesorhizobium sp. M5C.F.Ca.IN.020.32.2.1
GGCAACAATTATCACCTCGGGATCTACGCTGGCACGCAGCGTGGCCCTCACAGCTTCCGTTCCGGCCTTGCCTATACGTGGAACCGCATCGAGACCGGCAGGTCGGTGGCGTTTCCGGGCTTCTCCGACAGCCTTTCGGCCGATTACCATGCCGGCACGTTCCAGGCTTTCGGCGAACTCGGCTCTCGACTGGATACAGCTTCCGTATCTTTCGAGCCCTATGCGAACCTAGCCTATGTGAACTTCAACGCGGATGGCTTCACAGAGCATGGCGGTGCCGCTGCGCTTTCCGGAAAAGACCGGTCGAGCGACACGACATTCACCACGATAGGGCTGCGCGCCTCGACCGCTTTCCCGCTTGGTTCCGTCAATACAACCGCCCGTGGCGGTATCGGCTGGCGTCATGCGTTCGGCGATGTGGTGCCTGAAACGGCGCTTGCCTTCACAGGCGGCTCATCCTTCGCCGTGGAGGGAACGCCAATCGCAAAGAACGCTGCCGTCTTCGAAGCTGGTATCGATGTCAACCTTACCGACAAGGCAACCATCGGGCTTACCTATAAAGGTCAGCTTGCCTCGGACGCGCAGGAGCATGGCTTCAACGCCAAACTCAGTGTTCGGTTTTAATCGCCGCAAGGGAGGGCGATATGTCATGCCCGATTCCAGCAGCGAACTGACAGCCATCTCTATTGAAAGATCTTATCGCCTTGCAATGGCCGACCATCCTTCGGCCATTGCTGCTTTTGCTTTCCGGAAGGAGTGTTTCGTGAACAAAGTAATTCTAATTGCGATTTGGCAGGGTGCCTTTCTTTCGCTGCCGGGTGCAGTACGTCCGACGGCGGCAACTGGGTGAAGGACGAGACGCCGCGCAGTGCTGCCCAGCAGGACTACACTGAATGCAAGTATCAGTCGGAAATGGCGACGGCGACGATCGGAACGAATAGCCGCCCGAAAACGATGACAGATGCAATCGGGGACGGTGTCGGGGATCGTATCGTCAAGGGTATGGAACAAGGCAATCTCGTCAAGGATTGCATGAGAGCCCGCGGCTACACTCAATCCTGACAGGCAACTCATGGGCTTCCGCCGCTATCGAAGGGATTGTAAAGGACGCGTCGATCTTCGAGAAACGAGGAAGCGGCGTACGATTTCTGTCTCTGAGGGGCTGGGGTCCGACCATGACACGCCGAAGACAGGTGTACTGATACCGGTTACCCGGCGTGCGGTCTCGGCAGTGACCTTGCTGCTCTAGCGAATAAATTGCGCTACTGCCTGCTAGCCGACCCTAAGTCTGGCCTGCTTCAAATGAGGTTGATGCTCGGTCGGCCGAAGCGAATGAGCAGCCATCGCGGCAATGAAAACCTCGGGCGTTTTTAGGTAGCGCTCCAGCTTGTTCTCCCTCATGAGCACTACGAACAGAGCGCACGTTTTCGCCTGACAATTGACCGACTTGGTAGGGTTGAACTCTATGTCAGTGAAACCGGCATACCGCATTTCGCCGTCCACTCGATTTTTGAGCCATACACGGTGAGGAAAGATGGCATTGAGATAAAGCCAATCGTAGAACACGGTCGTGGGTTCTAGCGGGAACTCGAAGCCGTCGAATTTGAAGCCCACCAGTGCGCCGGATTCGCGGAGTCGTGGCTCGCGCTTCGCATCGCGCGGTTCAACCTCGTACAGATCGGTGTACGGCCCGCCACGCTCGAATACCTTACTTCCCTGAAAGGCGTTCTCCAGCGGTATCTCGCCGATGCTGGTCCTCACGCGCAGGTGAAACGCGCTAAGATGCTGGCCGGCGACTTCATCAGACTTGCTAGACACTTCTAGCAGCGGCGCATATCCGGCTTTCTTGGCGGCCTCATGCAGCGACCGTATATTCTTCTTCTTCTGAACCTCAGCGAAGCCACCGGCCCACGGAATTTCGAAATCCAATCGCCTGACGTAACCTTCGTCCTCGGTTGCAGGGATAAAGACTGGTCTCTCAGCCATTCTAAATGTTCCTTACTAAGCCCAGCAGAATGACATGGGGAACCAACACCTCGTATTTCTCCGCCTGAGTGAGACGCGCCTTAATCGCCGAATCCTTCCAGTCCGTTCGGGTGTAAAGTATCTCAAAATCGATTAGCGGTTCAGCCTCTCCGATAGGAATCGATTCGACGCCAGCTTTGTTCGCGACATCGTTGGTAAAACGAACACCCGTGAACTGCATTACCGAGGGGTGTATTTGCAGAAAGATCGTGTCCGTAATCCTCCCATCCTGCCGGGCAACGTACTCCATCGGATGGGTGCTACGAAAGCAAAGGTGGACGTAGTTGCCCATTCCCTTCAACGCGTCGGCGTCACGACTCCATTCATTGCCGCCCGGTGCCGGAACCTTGACCTTCTTCTGGTCAAGCTGCGCGAGTGGATAGAGTCCTCCCATTTCTTTAATCACCGGCAGGTTCCTCCGGTCGGTGAAGTGATAGAGCAGCGGCACCTTATCAAGAGTATCAATTGCCATGTTCCCCTCCGTCGCAGGCCGGTAGCAGCCTTGCCCCACACGGGTGGAATCTTACGGCAGTCATCGTCCGAACGCCATGATCCGAGGCGAGGTGTTCAGATTGGCGACGTTTCTCAATTGTTCTATACGATTAAAATAGAATTCTACATCGCCAACTATGGTTCGAAATCGTCGTGCACGGCAGCTCCACAACGATCATCATCCCGGATCGGACTGTGCGGGAGCTGCAATCGCAGCCGCGCGAAGGCGACCGTGTTGTCACGAGCAACGACGCGCTCCTCCTCGATGCACAGGATCTGGGCCAATTGCTGCGGGTCGGCGGCGACAAAGGCACTGTCTTCAACCGCGGCGGGCCTGGCGAAGCGGGCATTGTGAGCCGGCAGATAGGTCTGTGCGACGAAGCGGTTGGCGGCCTCGATATCAGCCATGCCGGCCAGTGCCAGTTCCCTCGGCAGTCGGTCCTGCAAGGTTGAGAAGATCCGCTCGGAGCGGCCCCTGGCTCCAGGCGAATAGGCTGGAATATGTTCGATGCCGAGCCGCTCGAGCGCCCGACCGACCTGGGTCATGCGAATCTTGTCGACAGCCCCGCCCGCCTTGAGCGTCACGAAATAGTGTCTGCCACGATCGCTGTAGAGGCTTGACGGCAATCCCTTGGCGACAAAGGTCTCCAGAAGTCCCTGGAAGCTCGACGCCGTGCCTTCCTCCTCGATCAGAAAGGCCGAATAGATCGTGCTCGTCGCATCGTCCATAGTCACGATCAGATCCAGCATCGGCCCACTCGCCAGCCACTGATGACGGCTGCCGTCCTGGTGTAGCATCATCCCTTCGCACGGCTTCCTTTCCCGCTTGCGCCGGTGAGCACCGCGCCGCTTGGCCCGTTCCACCAGGCCCGCCGCGTGAAGCTGCGTCTTGATGAAGGTGTAGCCCCAGCTGAAATCGTGATCGCGCAGCAGGTGCTCGTGGAAATGCTTCACGTTCCAGCCAAGGTAGCGATGGCGATAAAGCTCCAGCATCTCCTCGATCGCCTCCACTGGCACCCGGCGCGTCGAAAGCTTGCCCAAACGCCGGTCCAGCAACCCAGCCTCCCCGGCCTCTTCGTAACGGTCGCGATAACGCCGAAATTGCCGCTCCGACATGCCCAGCAACTCGCCTGCCTCCATCATCGAGAGATCGCCGCCAGTCCAACGGCTCAATACGTCCCGAAACTTCTGTATTCTCCGTCCTGGAGCCACGCTGCCCGCTTCATCCCCAGCTTCCATTCGCTGGCGATGAAACCGGACAACTCCTGTGCTACCTAATCCGGACAAATCATGTGCTTACGACACGCCGGAGCGGAACGCTTGCCTGCGGCATCGCGGTCGGGTAATTGTTGCAGATACGTCGGCCCGAAGATCGGCATCGATTTTCGGGCCGACGCGTCGTTTCAATCGGATAGAGCGCCATTCTCGCCTCGAAGGCACGCGCGGCGCTCCACGACAAGGGGGCAACGGAGCTTTGCTGATGTCGGATTCGTCCAGGATTTGTGCGGTGGCCGCGGCCACCCTCATGGCGCTTTCCGCGTCGTTGGCAGCTCAGGAAGCCGGGCTGCCGGGCGGTGCTTCCTCGCTGAAGGAGACCTATGAGGACTGGGATCTCTCCTGCCAGGCCACGCCGACGCTGGTATGCGCGGCTACCTATCAGCAGTCGCAGCAGAACGGACGGCGCCTGCTTGCGGTCGAATTGGGCAAGGGGCAGGAGGACGGCATTGCGGGCAATCTCGTCCTGCCCTTCGGCCTGCAACTCGCCGTCGGCGCGACGCTTCAGGTCGACGATGGGCAAGCGGGCAAGCCGCTGCCCTTCTCGACCTGCCTGCCCGCCGGCTGCTTCGTGCCCCTCAGCTTCGACGCGAAAGCAGCCGCGTCGCTGCGCACGGGCACAACGCTCAAGGTCACGGTTAAGAGTCTCGACCAGAAGGATGTGCCCTTGTCGGTTTCATTGAAGGGTTTGACGGCGGCGCTGGACAGGTTGAAGGTGCTGCTCGGGGCTTAGATTGGGGGCTGGCTGGCTGATGATCTCGGTTGTCACTTTCCTTTGTTCCACTACGGCTTTTCGACATTTTGGTCAGATAATCCCCACGCGCGAGAAGCGCGCGGTCTCGGCCTGAGTGATCTCGGGCGGGCGAGTGGCGCCCGACGCTTCCGACTCCGCGGCAGCGATCCGCTCGATCGCCTTCTTCACCTTTGCACGAACATTCTCGTCGAACGTCCGTACACTGACCTTGAGGAGGGTCTCATCCGGGATTACGTCGTACTTTGTCCCCGCATTGATCGCGCCCACCTTTACAATCATCGCGGCTGTCCTGAGGGAGAGAAGAGTAATGATGCGCAGAACGTTTCTCATGGCGGGCGTGTCCCTGTCTGCCGTAGCGGTCGGCAAGTCCTTAGCCGCGTCGGTATTCCTCGACTACACACAGGAGCAACTGGATACGGCGTATGACCAGTCATTCTGGGCGCCGCGGATGGCGGAACTGGAGGAAGGCGATGGCATCGCCAGCGCCGAGGTCCGGCGCGCGATGCCGCCGCGTCCGGCAAAATACGGTCCAGATGCCAGAGATCTCATCGATGTGTTCGCGCCTGGGATGCCAAGGCCGCCCCGGTCCTGGTCTTCATCCATGGCGGTGCCTGGACCCGAAACACTCGCGAGGATGCATCCTATCCGGCCCCGACCTTCGTTTCGCGCGGGGCGGCCTATGCCGCGCCTGACTTCGGCAGTGTGAAAACGCTGACGCTGCGACAGATGGTCGAGAATTGCAGGCGGGCGGTGGAGTGGACGATGAAGAATGCCGCCAGTTTCGGCGGCGACCCGAACCGGGTGTATGTGGCGGGTCATTCTTCCGGCGCGCATCTGGCGGCCTGCGTCCTCATCACCGACTGGACGGAGCGCAGCCTACCGGCGGATGCCCTCAAGGGCGGCTTGCTGATGAGCGGCATGTATGATCTCTATCCGGTGATGCTTTCCTCGCGCAGCAGCTACCTGCATCTGACGGAGGGGGGAAGAGGCGGAATTCAGCCCGATGCGCCATCTCGACCGGATCACCTGCCCGATTGCCGTCGTGTCAGCCGACCAGGACAGTCCGGAGTTCAAGCGCCAGTCCGATGTGTTCGGTGAAGCGCTGCGCGGCATGGGGAGATTGGCCAGTCGAACGATAGCCTTCAACGCCAACCACTTCCAGGAACCCGAGCATCTGAAAGACCCCGACACTGAAGTCAGCCAGGCGGCGTTCAAGCTGATGGGGATCTGACACGGATGTGTTGCAAACTCTTCAGCTAATGGGATTGTTAGTTTCGTACAAAACGATGCACTTTCTCAATCTTAGAGGGTGTTTGGGAATTAAGTATTTCGGCGTTCGAGCGCGTTGCGCCGCGCTCATGGCACCCGTTGAGATGGGCATGAAAGTGAGTTCGACCGCTGGACAGTTGCCGACTTCGTCAGGTATTGGCCCTGCGACCGGTTGATCTGCGATATTTCCAAAATTCGCAGAAGTTGGTCGAGACGAAACTGTCGCCCCGGCTTGACCACGCGCCCGGCAGACCGAGTTACAAAGTTGCCGAGGCAGTTTGATGTGCGTTCCTGCATCACTGCACGGGACACGACCTGACGGGAGACTATGATGCGTAGCCAGAAAGAAAAGATGCTCGCAGGCGAGTTTTACAATGCGGCGGATCCGGAGATCCAAGCTGACCTGTTGGCCACCGGGGCTTGGCTCAAGCGGTACAATGATACGCTGGGGCAGACCACGGAGCATTGGCATGAGCTTTTGTCCGAGCGGCTGGGAGAGGTTGGGCGCGGAACGGTCATCCGTCCGCCCTTTTTTTGCGACTACGGATTCAATATCCGCATTGGCGCCAATGCCTACATCAACTTCAACTGCGTTATTCTTGACGTGGTAGAGGTCAAAATCGGGCAAGGAACGGCAATTGGGCCTGCCGTGCAGATTTATACCGCCGATCATCCACATGATGCCGAGCAGCGACAGGCCGGCCTGCAGGTCGGGCGTCCTGTTCGCATTGGCAGCCGTGTCTGGATCGGCGGTGGAGCAATCATTCTGCCTGGCGTCACGATTGGCGATAATGCGGTCGTAGGCGCTGGCAGCGTGGTCACACGCGATGTTCCCGCCGGGGCAAAGGTAGTGGGAATTCCTGCTCGCGTCGCCAACCCACATAAACAGGCATAATCAACCTCCTTGACCCTGGAGGTGCATGCGAACTGTCGAAACTGTGCCAAATTTCTGCCGAAGCCATTGAGCGCTGCATATCTTGTCGCGGTTCGGCTCGGGCGCTTCAGTTCTTTTGCCACGGGTGTCACAAAATCATGTGCGTAATGCCGCCGCAACGTGCTCACGTCCCGCAGCAGCGGGCCCTTTCACATGGCCCAACGAATTCAGAGCCTCCGTTGTGCTGCCAGTAGCATTACTGCTCAGATGTATTCCCAACTGAGTTTTCGCCCTTGGAGGCAAGCGACTCACCAGCAATCGCCGGCCATTAATCCTGGCTAGCATCGACCCCGACGAGGCGAGCCGCGGCGTTGCCGATCGGCATGTCGATGACCGTGATTGCGCCTTCGGCAAGGAAACGACGTTCGTTTCTGGTCAGCGTAGCCGAATCGATCACCGCAAAATGTGGGCCAGTGGAGCGCTTCATCATCTGTCTGGCATATGTGCGCAGCATCTGATCGTTGAAGCGACAGCCAACGAAGAAAAAGCCCCGGTTGACGCGCCGTTGCTTCACCACGTCCGGGATCGGCGTCTGGATATCAATTTCGGTTAGGACTTCGACGTAATCGGAATCAGCCACGAGGAAGTTTGCGGCCGGCCTGACGCTGCCGTGCGGCGCATAGAGCACCGTCCTTGCCACTTGTTCGGCGTCGAGTTCTGTTCCTGACAAATCGTAAGTTCTCGTCCAGATGTTACCAATTCCGGTCGCTCGCGTGGTTCCTTGTATCTCGACAACGTCTGTTTGGCCGGCCTCTGCAAGGGCTGCCCGCATGGCGCCATCGTACCAGCTGTCGATGATGACAGACAGTTGAAGGGTTGCGAGCCAGGCGTGAAGAACGGTCGGCTCGGCGGGGGCTGCGAATATCTCCGCCATCCACGCTTGAAGAGTCCGACGATGTCGGCGCTGCTCGATAAACTGCGCGACCGACCACATATTGGTGCGAATCCTGGAAGGGGCAGGCGCCCGCTTGTTGAGCGCCGCGGCGACATCTTCAGGGGTGCAAGGTGCAGGTGATTCCGGCGTGTTAAGCTGCAGAAGACCAGGACCGAGATAGGGGATCACTCGATCGGCCTTGAGAGCGCCCTTCAGCAGGTCAATCAGCTTTTTGGCAAAACTGCCCCGGACGACGACGAGATGGTCCCAGCTCAGCATCGTGTTCATACGCGTTTCCTCTCCGCCACTGAACCCACCGGCATCAGGCCCCGTCGGAAATCTTCATCGCCTCGACGGTGATCGGCAAACGCGTATCGCGCGGAAGGTCGGGCAGCATGAGCCGCCAACCGTTCCTGAGCGTCACGGTCCCGCCCCATAAGTCTGCGTTCTCAATCTCGGTGATCGGCTCTTCGAGATCCTTCTTGGGGACATAAGCCGACAAGCCAGTAGCGGTCCTGCGAATCATTACTTTCATCCGGCTGTTCCTCCGTTGGAAATGCCTTCAGCTCCGCAGGGAACCTCGACTTTGTCGAGGCTAATGAGTTCGCGCGCTCGCATGCCGACGACCGTGCCACGATCGATCCATTCGACCGCATAGATGAAGAATTGCTGGAGAAAGGTTCCAATGTCGCGCACGTAGCCTTCGTCGCCCTTCCGCACGAGGTTTTCGCCGATCTCCTTGCCGGGATAGGTGCCGTCGTTTTTTATGTGGCGTGTTGCACGGACCCGCTCACCCTGCATGAACCGTGGCGGTCTGCCGATTTCGACCTCCTGTTCGCGTCTGGACCACATGCTGTCCATTCCTTTCTCGAGGCTTTTGGTGTGGTCGCGGGTTGCAGGCGTCCTCGCGCGGCGAACCCGACCGTTTCGGTAGGAATCAAGCGGGAACGCAGGTTTTCGGTACCGGACAGACCGACACGCATTGCTGCTTATCGAAGGCCTCCTTGCATTCGGTGCACTTGATTGGATCGATCACATAGGCGTCGCCCTTGAACTTGATCGCTTCCGAGGGACATTCGAACTCGCAGGCCCCGCATTGGGTACATTGGGATGCGATGATCTTGAAAGCCATTCTAACTCCTGGTTATCGGACGAGACCGCTCAGGCCGTCGCCGCTAGTGGTCTGATCCCAAACTCTGCCGCGTAAAGTGCGCTGACTGCGGTCTCGATGTAGTCATGGCCATAGGCGTCGGTTACGCGCAGTCCAGCTCGCGAGAGTTGTTCCTTCGGGCGATTTCCGATCTTGGCGCATAGCACTATGTGTATGCCTTCCAGCGCAGCGAAGACGCCCTCGAGGGTGGCGTCTTCGCCCCCGCCTCCGAGGCAATACCGCTCGACCTTCCGATGCCCGACCAAGCTGATCCCTCTAGGCGAGACTTCATAAACCTGGAATTCCTTCGCGTGGCCGAAGTGTTCGTTGACGCGTCCACCTCCCTTTGTGGCCACCGCAACCAGAAGCGACTTTTCGGAGTCTGTTGCCTTGACCATACCGATGGCCTCGCTCCTCGCCGCCTCATGATCACGGCGCTCGTGTGCGACCACCTGCCGATAGGCCTGACGCTTGCCAGCATCGTAGGTGACATCGTCGGGAATCCCATCCAGCGTGAATTCCTGGCCACGATCTTCACCGAGCAGGCCGACAGCATCTGCCCGGCACTGCCGGCAGTGGCGCATCAACTTGGCGCCACCTTCAAGTCGATCCTGAAGAGCCATCATCTCCATTGCCGTTGGGCCGCGCTGCCCGATGAGTCCGTAGTGGGTGCCGTGCGCCGGGTCCGAAATCAGAGGCATCACGTTGTGCAGGAACGCGCCCCGCTCCTTGACCATTTTGTTCACCTCAAACAGGTGCTGGTCGTTCACTCCAGGAATCATCACCGAGTTGATTTTGGTGAGGATGCCGCGCGCGCTCAGCATCTCCAGGCCCAGCATCTGCCGCGCGTGCAAGATTCGAGCGGCTTCGATGCCGAAGTAGCGGCGATTTTCATAAAAAATCCAAGGATAGATCTTTGCGCCGACTTCCGGGTCGACCATGTTGATGGTGATCGTCACGTGATCAACATTCATTTCGGCAAGCTCAGCTACATGGTCCGGCAGCACGAGCCCGTTGGTGGAGACGCACAGCTTTATGTCGGGGATTTCCCTGATGACGCGGTCGAACGTTGCCTTCGTTTTCTCCCAGTCGTAACAGGCATCCCCCGGCCCAGCGATGCCAAGAACCGAAAGCTGCGGAACTTCGTTGGCAACCGCGATGACCTTGCGTAGCGCTTGGTCGGGCGTCAGCTTCTCAGACACAACACCAGGCCGGCTCTCGTTGGCGCAATCGTATTTGCGATTGCAGTAGTTGCACTGGACATTGCAAGCCGGCGCGACCGCCACATGCATACGCGCGAAATAGTGATGCGCTTCCTCCGAAAAGCAGGGGTGATCCTTGATCTTGTCCCAAATAGCCGGATCCACATCGCCCGGGCTGGTCGGCGACGAACCGTAGGAGGACGGTGCGCAGCCACCGGATTTCGCGGCTGCCAGAAAACCCTCGGATGTCGTGCTGGTCGGCCCCTCAATCGAAACTGTCGGTGAGGACATCAAACGGCTCCGTTGCTGGTAACGTCGCGGTTCAAGGTGCAAGAGCCATACCAACTTAAAAAAGCGGCTTCAGTTCACTATTTGGGTCGATGTCGGATTGTGTGAGGCCGGCGCGACACAATTTTGTCCTGCTTGCGACAGTGCAAGTCCAAATCCGTTCAGAAGCACAAAGCACTCCTTGTCGCGCAGAGGGCGCGCAAGACCACTGGCCTGACGATTGGCTCATCAGGCTCTTAGAATTTCCTTCACCTCGAGACTATGCCGGCGTATCGCCTAGCCGACTTGTCGCGGCGTGAGGCGGAGAATTCGAGCCGCATTAGCCTGAACCCAGCCGGCCTTCTCCATTGTGTCGATCAGCCGGTCACGCTCCGTCCGTCGCGGTCCCAGCGCCGGTCCGGCCGTATCGTTAGAATCGCAACCGGCTATCTCGTGTTCAGGGGCGCCGATGCGCCTAACCGGCTTCGTGCTGGGCCGTGAGAGCTCGTCGATGCCATTGCCACGTTCCGAAAGATTGGTTCCTTCCAGAGGAGAACGCGCAAGTGTGGCTGTTCTTTACACGCAGTTCTCCAGCTCGCGGACGTTGCCGGGGAAATAGCATTGCGAGATCAGCTCAACTGCCGACGGCGTAAAGCCATGGTTCTCCATATTTCAAGGGTAAGCGCTGTGTCCTTCCAGGAGTGCCCGCGATCTGTGGGCCTGCCGATTCTGAGGTGGATCGGAGATCGGCTTGTGTCTGAACTTGAACTTTACGATTGACCCTGAGCGGCAGCCTCGGCGTTTCAAGGTGATCAACGGCGCTGTTAGTCGGCAGGCATTGGTCGATGGACGACAAGGGACGGAGTCATCGCCGAGACCCTGGGGCCGAACGTGGTGATCTCGGAGGTTGCCCGGCGCTACGGGCTGCGGCCGCGGCGGAACGCTCGCAAGCTTGCGACGTCGGCAGGACAGGCCACTCCCGCCTTTGTTCCGGTGGTGGTTTCGGTGGCGCCACCGGAACGACCCGTTGGGCCTACATCCGTGCACCAGAACTCAAGGCCGCGGCCTGAGAATCGGCCGCCCGCTCACCCTTTACTTGGTTCCTCAGCCGACAGCGCTAAGAAGGAGAGCAACTTCCGTCGGTGCGAGGATCATTGCGTCGTGGCCAGTGGCGAGTTCCTGCCACGCCCAGCCATCCTGCTTCGCGACCCATTCTCGCGCTCCCGCCGTCGGCGGGTGGAGCGGATTAGTGC
>NZ_RZSX01000008.1:0-21101 GCF_004023105.1 Mesorhizobium sp. M5C.F.Ca.IN.020.32.2.1
CCGTTACGCCAGACCTGCTTTGCGTGCGGTCCGGCAGCTTCCACGCGCGCCAGTGCTTCTTCAAGCCGGTGGACGCCTCGCCATTGGCCTGCGATCGCTTCCGCGTTGGAAGGCGAAACCGTGTGGTCAGCGGCACCGTGCCAAATCGAAATCCTCGGCCACGGTCCCCGATGATCCGATGCGCGGCGGAGCGCCCGTTGCAGATCCTGTTCCGATGGACCGCCGTGGCCGCGCATGCGATCGAACGCCTCCGGGATTGTCGTTGCGCTGCCGTAGGGCAGGCCGGCAATCAACGCACCGCCGCCAAACACTTCCGGATAGGTCGCCAGCATGGCCGCCGCCATTGCAGCTCCGGCCGAGAGGCCGGTGATGAAGATGCGCCTTCGGTCGAGACCGTGCGTGACGACCATCGTTTCGATCATCTGGCGAATCGAAAGCGCCTCGCCCGAACCACGCTTGGTGTCGCCAGGCTGGAACCAGTTGAAACAGAGGTTCGGATTGTTGCCGCGTTGCTGTTCGGGAAAGAGCAGCGCGAAGCCAGCCTCGTCGGCGAGTTGGGACCAGCCGGAATGATGGTTATAGCCGGCCGCGTTCTGTGTGCAGCCATGCAGCACGACGACGAGCGGGGCGCCCTTGGATAGGTGATTGGCAATGTAGAACTTCGCTCCCAACCCGCCGGGATTGGTACCGAAGTCGGCCAGCGTCTGGAGATGGTCCGACGCGCCGAGGTCGGCGGTATGCGTGGCATGTCGCGCCCGCAACGAGGCGAGGCGGGCGATGGTATCGGAGATTTTTCGCAATGGAGCCGTCCCTGTTGTGACCGCCCCGGAAGACGGCAATCTGTGCAACGCACGCGCAGCAATATCGTTGCTGCACTGCACAATAACAAGGGAGCTGGGGGAGCTCGAGTCCGGCCGACCTCTGCGCCGGCCGGGAGTAGACGTCTTCAGCCTCGACTAGCTGTGAGGTAGAGCGCGTCTTCTAGCAAGACTTGTCGGCATTGGCCCGCGGCAGCACGCGCCGGCTGGAGATCAGCTATCTTTAGTCTGGGTCGTATTCGGGGGCACCTCGTCGAGCAGGGTCGTTTCATCCGAGCCGTGCGTCGGCTCAACTGGGGGTATTTCACCATTCGGGGTCAACTGATTGACCGCTTCAGGCAGATCTCGCGTGATCCTGGTAATGAGCTCCTCTCGCGAAAGACCGGTCTGCATAGAAAGAGACGTGAGCGTATCCTCGTCTATGGCCATCTACACCTCGCGTGGCTCGATTGGCTGGTTCGGCCCAGTGCTCACCCAAGAGTCTACCTTCGATCCCGAGCCCACATTTCTAAATCGTTCGAGGATGTCGCCGAGAGCAGTGCCCGACACACCTTTGGACAGTTGATCGACGATTCCACCTTGCGGATTGTTCGGATCGCGCTCTCGTGCGCGACGGATCATGTCTCCGATCTTGTCGCGGTTCTGGTAAGCTAGAACCCCAAGCATCGCGATCGCTAATTTTCCCAGATTTGCCATTGGTTCCTCCTTGTTCAGATGGAGAAGGGCTCGGCCTCGCAAAAGTTCCGCGACGAGGATCTAATATTGTGCAGGATGCACCCTGCAATTTGCGGTTTCCCGCTATCGCTTTGAAAGGACTTGGCTTTCGTCGTCGATTGAGCAAATTGCAAAAGGTGGTTTGCAGTTTGCACACCACTTGGGAACAGCAACATGCCGACCGCAATCGCCTGTTATCGGGTTTCCACACAGCGGCAAGAACGCTCGGGCTTGGGCATTGAGGCCCAGCGTGCCGCAGTCGCCCGCTTTGCCGAGGCCGGGGGAATAATCATCCTCCAAGAGTTCACGGAGATCGAAACCGGAAAGGGCGCGGATGCTCGGAACGGACCAAGGCCGCCCTCGCCCCTGGCAAGACCACTGGAATGAACTCGGTAATCCGACCAACACAACGGAAGCTGCAGCGAGAGGTCGAAAGATCTCGATTCGGGAGGCTATTTGCCCAGACCGTGCTGCCATCATCGCACCCATTCGGAACGGTTGGCCGTGTCGGGGGTTACCTCAGACCAAATGAGAGGAGACCCCCACAATGGACCACACCGATCACGTACGGCTTACGAATGCTGAACTGCGCGCTGACGTTGTTGAAGGCGCGACCATCTACGGTCGCGATGACGAGGAAATCGGTTCGATAGATCACGTCCATGGAACCGGAGACCAGGCCCAGGTCGTGTTCGATGTTGGCGGGTTCCTCGGCATTGGCTCGAAGCGCGCGGCGCTGTATGCGAGTCAGCTCGATTTCATGCGGGACGAAGAAGGCACCGTGCATGCCGTCACGCAGATGACCACCGACCAATTGAAGGAGCTACCTGAGCATCACGATAGCTGATCTGTCTTGGCCCGGCACTGCCGGGCCTTTTCACACATGCACCACGTAAAGGGCGAAATTGCGCTCTGCCATCGGCCTTCACCTTGTCCGGCGTCTGCGACCAGCGGCCATGATATGCATCGACAGCTCGGCGCCCCCAGCCGTCAGGAGATAGCATGGATGTCCGGTCAGCAAGAACGTAAGCGCGTCGATACCTTTGCCGCCCACGATGATGCCAATCTCGTCACCATCATCGCTTTGCCCCTTCGTGCCTGAAGGGTCGACGGCGACCACGACACGCTGCAGATCGGGCTGGCGGCAATGTTAATTTCTTCGCCCGCGGCGGAGGGTGCTTCGGCGGATAGCCAGTCCGGCGGACCCGCTCGCTCCCCACTCCGGTTAGGCGCGTGCGTCCTTGGAACGGAGTCGCATCATCGACGTTACCGGGCCAACCAAACGCTGCCAATGATATGGAGGAACGGGCGTGATCGAGTTGACCGAGAAGGAAAAGCGCTTTCTCAAGCGCGTTGACACCATCACTCACGTTCCCTGGTCGAACAAAGTTACCGCCGCAGATGCCAAAGGCAAGCCAATGCGTATCGCAAGGGCGACGTTTGCCCGATTAAGAGACGACGGCATCATCATCCGATCTACTAGCGACCTGACGTCGAACACCTACGTCATTAATTCTGCACCCGTGACGCCACAAGTCGCGGAAGTGCAGGAAGCGTCCTGATCGGGCGGGATTAACCGTGCGGATCGCCCTGATCTCAGCGCCCGATGATCGCGCCTAATTTTGGTTGCGCAGGTCACCGTTTGAGCACTCGCGGGAACAAAGATCGTTTCCGCCTGTTAGATCACACCTCGAACAACGGGAGACTGCGATGCTCACCAAATCTCTATTAGCCCTTATGCTGGCTACCAGCTTAACTGCAACCGCAGCACCTGCCCTTTCGCAAGAGACGCCAACACCTGCACCGCCTGCCGCAGCCGATGATGCTCGCGACGACTTCGACTGGGGTTGGTTGGGCCTTATCGGCCTACTGGGTCTGGCAGGTCTAGCAGGCCGCAGGAGGCGGGACGACACTCTCGGTCGGACGAACGTCAGGTAATGAGCTACGGCGTGAGCGAGCGCCGCTCCGCCATCCTCGCCGCCCCTATGTAGCGCTCTGCCTCAGATGTGCGATACTGAGCACCGCACTGGCGCCTTCTCTGCGTCGCACAGTGCGGCGTTCTACTTTTTACGCTTATACGGGAAGGTGGCGTCGCCATCATCATTCCCGGATATGACGCGAGGATTGGCGCTAGAGACGCCGTTGCTGGTTCCACCTTTGTGATTTTTCTCTGACTGGCCCTTGGCGTCCGCCTCCGGCCCCGGCTTGGCGGATGAGCGTTTGAGCTCTCGATCCACTACCGAGCGGCTGTTTTCGGCCGGGTCTTTATCAAGACGGTTTTTCTTAGATATGGCTCTTTCTCCAATGAGAAATCGCCAACTCGGTATGAGGAACAAAGTTCCCTAGATTAGGCGGCTTTCCGCTTCTGCCCTTCCCGCTGGCGATACCGTGCCCTAGTCGGACTAGGCCGCCGTCAACTGCAATGGGCGCTCAGGCGGCAGAGGCCCCGATTTTACATATTCGTCAATGCTCCGGGCGCTATGAGCCGGACGGGCTTGAATGATCTCTATGCCGCCTGCTTTCGGCGGGCCTCTCGCTGGCGTCTCAGTTCGTGGCGCTTGGCCGCCAGGAGAAGTCGTCACGTTCCGCTGAAAGGATCTTGGCGAAGGCGCAGTCTGCGACCCAGGGGTTCAGGCAGCCTTTCGCCCGCATTTTCTGTGATCGTTAGCCGAAACATCGCTGATTTCATGGGTGTGATGCAACAGCCTGATTTCGCCGCTTTCGCAATCCTGCGATGTCCTGCGGCGAGAATTGCCGAAATTCTGCAAAGCACGGTTTTTGCTGCCGTGCCGACCTTCGATCGGGCCCAGGCGAGGAGAGCGCGGCTCTACTGCTTCGCCGACGAAGCGTCCGCACAAGCGTTCCTAGACCACTTCCCAGGCTTGATATTCGATCCAAAGTGCGACCGGGAAAATGGCTTGGTCCGCGGCGTCTGGCTCCGCACGGGAGAGTACAAGAGAATGCCCGATCTCGGCCCGCTCAGCGTGCCGGAGATCCTGCGGAACTAGGGGCAAGCCATGTGCGGACGCTACACCAGGTATCTCCCGTGGTCGGAAATTCACCGCCTCTATCGACTAACGGCGCCAGCCGAAATCGGCCGCAACGACGCGCCGCGCTACAACATGGCGCCCACGGAAGAAAGTGCCGTTCGTCACGGCAGGCGAAAACGGAATCCACCGGCTTCGCCAAGGTTGGTGGCCCGTCCCTTTTGGGCCAAGGAGATGCCGAAAGCCGCCATGTTCAAAGCCCGAATCGAGAGCGTCGACACGGCACCCGCGTTTCGCGATGCGTTCAAATCAAAACGCTGCCTTGTTCCTGCCGACGGCTTCTACGAATGGACGATTTCGCCGGCGGACAAGAAACGAGATGCTTGGCACATCTTTCAGCCTGATCGGCGCCGTTCTCCTTTGTCGGCCTCTGGGCTTACAATTCCAATTTAGATGTCACGAGTTGCACGATCATCGCCGGGCCAGCCTTGATCCAATGAAACAGTTGCACGACAGGCAGCCAGTGATCCTCGATCCTCTACGACGCTTGGCTAGATCCGGTGACTCTAGCAGAAGCAGCAAAGCAGTTGCTCGCTCTCCACCTGGATGGCCAACTGCAGTTCTACCGGGTGAGCCGAGACGTAAATGCGACCGTCAAAGAGGGGAAGCCGAACGACAGCCCACACATGATCGAGCCGATAGCACGGCTATGAGCGACGAAATCCGCCTTCCCGGCGCAATGGGGTCCGTCACACGCCCGGCATTCAGCATCATAAGTGCGAGCATCCCGGCTGCGGCAAGAATGCAGGATGGGGCTTTGCCAAGCCGAGGCAGCCATCTCGTGGGTTCTGTTTCGAGCACCGCGCCGACGGTGAGCGCTTCCTGTGACTCGGCCGTAGGCTCACAAGGGCAGAGCCATAGCCGCGTTGAGGCAAATTGCACCATGGCGAGGCTGCCGGTCAGCTGGTCACGCTACGTGATTGCAGGACGCCGGGCTACCTTTTAATCTGGGCCCTACAATGCAGGGCTGCTCACGATGAATATGGAAGACCTTTACCGCCTTCTGCGCACCGGCCACGTTCAGTTGCAGGGTATCGTCGATACCGTTGCCGATCCGTTGGTTGTGCTGGATGAAGGTCTTTCCGTACAGAATGCCAGTCGTTCCTTCTTTGAAACATTTAAAGTTGACCGGGACGAGACGATCGGGCAGCACATCTATGAGCTGGGCAACGGCCAATGGGACATTCCGGAACTGCGTCATTTGCTTTCGGCGGTGATCCCAAAAAGCATGGCCGTGATCAACTATGAGGTCGAGCACGATTTTCCGGATATAGGCCGGAGAACGATGCTTCTGACAGCTCGCACGCTGCACCATCCCGACAACGGCAGTCGTTCCCTGTTGCTATCGATGGTGGACGCAACCGATCGCTATCGCCGAGATGCAGCGAAGGACATGCAGTTCGGCGAACTCAGGCATAGGATGAAAAACCTGCTCGCTGTTGCGCAATCGATAGCCCGTCACACCACCACGGAGGGCCGTTCGGCAGAGGAATACCGTGATGATTTCCTGGGGCGTTTCAGTGCCTTGGTGGAAGCGCAGGACATAGCCTTCGTCGAGCAGGACGAGCCAAATCTGGTGGCGCTGTTGGAGCGCATCCTCGCACCCTATACCGCTAATCCCGACGCAATCATGATCGGACCCGGTGTAGCCGTTGAGCTTGATACCCGCGCGCTCCAGTCGCTCAGCCTTGTCCTGCACGAGCTAGCGACGAATGCCGCCAAGTATGGAGCACTGTCGGTATCTGGTGGTCAGGTGCGGGTCAGCTGGCGGATAGAGGAAGGGAACTGCCGGCTCCGACTCAGCTGGGTGGAAAGCGGCGGCCCGCCGGTGACCCCGCCCGCTACGACGGGCTACGGTACCGAACTCATCCAATCCGCTACGACCTACAGCCTCGGAGGGCAGGTGGAACAGAAGTACCTAGTAGGCGGTTTGGAGACTGAGATCGTCATTCCGCTGGGGAGTGCCGCTCGCCCGGGCTGAATGCCGTTCCATGCAGAAAACCATTTTGATTGTGGAGGACGAGTTTCTTATAGCGATGGACCTCAAGCTGTTGCTTGAGCATCACGGTTGGCGGGTTATGGGGCCCGGTGGCCACCGTGCGAGATGCGCTCCGCCTGTTAGACGACGAACTGCCCGCAGTGGCGCTCCTCGACGTTAACCCTCGGGAATGAACTGTCACGCCGCTAGCAGAGATCTTGAAAGCGCGAGATGTGCCTTTCGCCGTGGCAAGCGCCTATGACAAGCCCGAGCAAGTCGGCGGCGAGGTTCTGGCTGGAGCACCCAATGCCGGTAAACCGACTGGCGAGCGTCGTCTTCTGGCTGTGTTGGCGCAACTGACGGTGTACTGAGCATCTCTAAAGGAGCGTTTCTGGCTGTAGCGGGCAGAGTTCATGCCCGGAACTAGATCGAAGAGAAGTGCCCGCCCGGTGAGTTGCCGAGCGAGGAAGCCGTCTTGCTGCTCTATGGCCCAGAGCCGATCCACGAGGGGCGAACCCCTTGCCAAGGCGATCATTGAGACGATGGAAAGGCTGAACCGATGAGCGTCAAAACGGCTCGCCGATGCCAACCGGCACCTTGCGACTAGCCTTTCCTGATCAGAAAGCGGGCCTCTCGCATAAGCGACGGCCAGTCGTTCCCCAGAAGGGCGATAAGCTCGCGAGCCTGCTCTTCGGTTATAAGGGCTGACCAAGCGCCGGAGAACAGAATTGTCATGTGCGCTGGGTGTTCTGTCCTGCTCGTCAGTACTTGCAAAATCCCACTAGCGGGCGCAACGCAAACGTCCGGCGATAGTTCCGTCAATAAATGACTCGCTAATGTTCATTAAAGGCGTACACTTTCCACGTCGCCCGCACCTTTTCCGGCAAGCGGGCGCTTGATAGCCAACTCAGGTGCTACCGCCCCATCTAAGCGGGAGACTGAAATGGCACAAAACCACTCAGCTTGTGCGATATCGGCCTTCGATTGCGATATCCTGCGAAATGCTTTCAGAACATCGGTCATCGAAGAGAGAATTCCCGAAGACAAATGGCGGTCGATTGCCGCGCGTTTGGTCAGCGACTTTATCGATAGCGATGACATCGAGTCAGACTTGCTGGAATGGATCGTGCGGAAGTAGGCCTCCAAATCAGACGGACGATACCTCCGCCATCAACGCGACAAAACCGCCGGGCTTGGCCATCAATTCGCAATGAGGGTTAGAGATCGAGGCAAACGGTGCCTTGCGGCCGGCTGCAGCAAGCCAGCACGTAACCAGCCGCCTTCTCTTGAAGGCTGAGTCCTCCAAGGTCGTCGATCACGACGTCACCTGAGAGCTTGACCGTCCGACAGGTTCCGCAAATGCCCTGCTGGCATGCGGTAGGGATGTAGAGGCCGCTATTGCGCGCCGCATCGAGCAAAGTCTCTCCAGGCGCACACAGGTGCTCCACGCCAGACCGGGCGAAACGGACACAAGTTGGGCCAGCGGCAGCCGATTGAGGAGGCATGGAATTGCCCACGGCGCCGCCGAAACTTTCCTCGTGGTACTGCGAGGGTGCGATGCCGATCTCCGCGACACAGGCCCGAACCGTCTGCATAAACGGCTCGGGGCCGCAAACGTAAGACGTGCGCTGGTGAAGGTCGGGAGCCAGCCGCAAGAGCATGGGGCCGTCGATCCGACCCATAGGGCCCTGCCACGCCGAACCTTCCTGAGTGCAGATGAAGCTTACATCGACATTGGAGAATCGCGCGGCGAGCGCCTCCAACTCGGAGCGGAAAGCGATGTCGTTCGCCGTCCGAGCGCAATGAATGAAACGGATGTCATGACCAGATGCCCGGTCGGTTAGCGCCCGCAGCATCGACATAACGGGAGTGATGCCGCTGCCGCCCGAAAGGAAAAGCGGCTTCTCGGATGGCAGATCGTCGAAGTTGAAGCGCCCGACCGGCCCTTCGATTTCAATGTCGTGGCCCGGCCGGAGATTGTCGTGAAGCCAGTTGGAAACAAGCCCGCCCTTCACACGCTTCACCGTGATCTGCAGGTCGAGCGGTCGAGTCGGCGGAGACGACACCGAGTACGATCTTGTTACTCGGGTGCCGTCGATCGTCAGGTGCAGGACTAAATACTGGCCTGCACTGAAGCTGAACATGTGGCCAGAAGCGGCCGAAAACACGAATGTCCTGACATCGGACGTGTCATCGATGATGCGTCGGCAGCGCACGAATTGTCTTGCGCTCTCCGCCCATTGCCGTTGACGCATCGCCGGAGCGAAATCGGTGGTCGAAAAGGAAGCGTGCGCGTTCATCTTTTGACTCTGCTTGACCTGGCCAGGATGGCAGCCGGGATGCTTTAAAAAAAGCGGCAGATATCCGCCTTTACAATCGGGTATTTCGATCTAACTTTCCATGGACATAACGGCCAGATGGAGCGCGCGAATCCCTCTGCGGATGATCGGCTCGTGCTTGCGGCGCGCCAAAATAGCGGTGTGAACGGGCTGCTGAAGCGCGGGCGCACCCTCGACCACAAAAGACGGCCGCTCGGCGGTATATCGCCGAGCGTCGTCACTGCGCATATAGCAAGTGCCACCCATGCGCCGCAGCATCGCTTCGGCGAGCGTTTCCGAGCCCATCGAAAGGCGGCCTATCGCCAATGCCGGTAGCGCCACGGCGTGGGCTTTTTCAAGCGCGACCGTGTAGCCTGGCCGGATATACGTATCCGGGTTGACCTCCGACAGGATCCTGGCAGACGTAGACACCATCACGTATTCTTCGACCATAAGAGGATCGTAGGAGATTTCAGGCAGGTATCGGGGCGCGTAGACCACAGCAATATCCAGGTTTCCCAAGCTCAAATCGGAAATCATCTGCGGCGAATAGTCGGATTCCACGTGAATTGACGATTTTGGCAGCACTTGGAACAACGTCTCCACCCAACCTGGCAATATCGAGCGCGTCATCCCGACCTGGGCAGCGACGCGCAAGGTGCCTTCGAACCGGTTAAATGCCCGCACGTCATGGCGGGCCTGTGACCATGTCGACAGCACGGCGCGCGCATAGGCTTCGAAACGCCGCCCCGCCGCGGTCGGTTCGGCGCCGGCTCGTCCTCGCAGGAAGAGCTCCGAACCGATGGCCTGCTCCAAGTTCCTGATGCGGGTGCTGACTGTTGACTGCGTTACGCCCAAACGATCCGCAGTGCGGTTGAAATTTCGCGACTCCATGATGTCGAGAAAGGTCTCGATGTGATCCAGCTGCATGTCACCTCGCAATCGAAAAATCCGATCGTATTACCCCAAATTACAAGCTTGATCAAATAATTCCCAAGGCGGAAGCTGCGGTTGAAGGAGCCGGCTAGGTTAGCCGGCCTGCTACGCCAGGGAGTTGGATAGGGGTGTTCATAGTCGATTGCGATTGTCACAATTACTGGTCGAGCGCGACGGTGCTCGAGCCCTACCTTTCCGGCGTCTGGAAAGACATGTTCATGGAAGGCGAGAAAACTGGTCCGAGAGGCGCCTTCCCGCACGGGCACCGTCCGTGGTTCCACCCGCAGGACTTCTCCCGCAAGGATGTCAGGCCAGAGACCGAAGCCGACAATTATCTCATCATGAAGGAAAAGCACCTCGACAAATATAATGTCGGGGCCGCTATCCTCACCGGCGACGAGCCGATAGAGGCATCCACGCTGGCAAACCCCTATTACGCCAGTGCGCTGGTCAGCGCCTATAACGACTACCAAATCGCCGAGTGGCTTCCCAAAGACAGTCGCTTTATGGGTTCCATCATCATCGCGCCGCAGGATCCGAAGCTCGCAGCAGCCGAGATCCGCCGCCTCGGCAATCATCCCCGTATGGTCCAGGTTCTGGCCTCCCAAGGCTCGGTCAAACCCTACGGCGATCCGTTCTACCATCCCATTTTCGAGGCTTGCGCCGAAGCCGGGCTGCCATTCGCGATCCACCTGGGCGGCCATGGCGGCATCAACTGGAACGCGGTTGCGCCGGCTCCGACTACCTTTTTCTGGGAGACGCACGCTATTCTTCACATGTCGGCCTTGTCGCATGTGGCGAGCATGATCGCGCATGGCGTTTTCGAGAAATGGCCGGATTTGTATTTCGTGATCATCGAGTGCGGCGTGGCCTGGGTTCCGTCGGTATTGTGGCGCCTGGACGCAGACTACAAAGCGCTGCGCAAGGAAACGCCGTGGGTGAAGATGTTGCCCTCAGAGTATTGCCGGCGCAACATCCGCTTTTCCACGCAGCCGCTGGAGCAGCCCGCGAACATACAGCATCTCTGGTCCACTCTCGAAGCAATGGACGGGGAGAACACACTGATGTTTGCCTCCGACTACCCGCATTGGGATTATGACGATGCCAACACGCTGCACATCCCGCCCGCCTGGAAAAGCAAGATCATGGGAATGAATGCGCTCGAGGTCTATAAACGCATTCCCCGCACGCAAGCGGCGAATGCCGCGTGACGGGAGCAAACCATGGCTGAGAAGACATACATTTGCCGCGTCGACGAAATCGAGACCGGAACTCCCTACATCGTCAAGATCCGCAGCCTTTCAGTCGGGGTTTTCCGTATCGGAGATTCATTCCATGCCTTGCTGAACGTTTGTCCGCACCGCGGCGCTCCGCTTTGCGAGGGACCGCAATGCGGAACCACGGCACCGGTCGACCAAGCGCAATTCATCTACCACCGCGAGAACGAAATCGTGCGCTGCGCCTGGCACGGCTGGGAATTCGACATAAAGACCGGTGCCGCCCTAGTCGATCCGGGCGTGCGTGCCCGAACATTCCCTGTCACGGTGGAAGCTGGGGAAATCTATGTAACGGCGTAGGATTTGCGTCAAACCGCGGAAAATCGAAAGGAGGCAAATCGGCTGAATCCGCCAGATCTGCTCGGTAAATGCCAACAACAAGAATGCGGGAAATCCGCAATGGGAGGAAGCAGTGTCGGAATCTGAATATAAACTGCGCTTGGCGCAAGACCTGATCGGCCGCGGCAAGGTTTCGCGCCGTGATTTCATCCATCTAGGGCTGGCGGCAGGCCTGACGGTCGCCGCCGCCAATACGCTCTTCGTGAGCGTGGCGCGGGCCGCACCCAAGCAGGGCGGCTTTGCCAAGCTCGGCATGGCGCATGGCGCGACGACGGATTCGATCGATCCGGCCGGCTATCCCGATACCTTCACGCAAACCGCCTTTTCGGGTGCCATGTCCAACAGCCTGACCGAGGTCGACGCGAAAGGCAGCATCCAGCCGGATCTTGCCGAAAGCTTCGAGACCTCGGACGAGGCGACGACGTGGGTTTTCAAGCTGCGCAAAGGTGCGACCTTCCACAACGGCAAGGCCATCACCGCGGACGACGTGGTCGCCTCTATGCAATATCACATGGGAGCCGACACCAAATCGGCGGCGAAGTCGCTGCTCGAATCGGTGACCAACATCAAGGCAGACGGCCCGGAAACGATCGTTTTCACGCTAAACAGCGGGAATGCAGACTTTCCCTACATCATGAGCGACTATCACCTTGTCGTCATGCCTGCCAAGAACGGAAAAGCGGACTGGGAATCGGGCGTCCGGACCGGCGCCTTCGTGCTTGAGAACTTCCAGCCAGGCGTCTCGGCGAAGCTCAAGCGCAATCCCAATTACTTCAAGGCCGGCAAACCCTATTTGGACGAGGTGGAGTTTATCGCCATCACGGACCTCGCCGCGCGTATGGCCGCGCTGTCGACCGGCGAGGTTGATTATATCGGCCGCGCCGACCTGAAAACGCTCGGCATGCTGAAGCGCAAGCCAAATATCGATATCCTTGAGGTCACCGGCTACGGCCACTACACGCTGCCTATGAACGTGACGGTTGCCCCATTCGACAACCCCGATGTGCGCATGGCCCTGAAATGGGCGATCGACCGCGAGGAAATCGCGCAGAAGATCTTCCTTGGCCATGCAACCGTCGGGAATGACAACCCAATCGCACCGGCTATCAAGTTCGCCATCAATCCGGAGCCGCAGCACAAATTTGATCCTGAAAAGGCGCGCTTCCATCTGAAAAAAGCGGGAATGGAAAATCTCAAGGTCGACCTTTCCGTCGCCGACGCCGCTTTCGCCGGCGCCGTGGACGCAGCCGCCCTCATCCGCGAGACGGCGGCCCAATGCGGCATCGATGTCAATGTGGTGCGCGAGGCCGAGGACGCCTATTGGGACAATATCTGGCTCAAGAAACCGTGGTGCGCCTCCTATTGGAGCGGTCGCGCAACGGCCGACTGGATGTTCACGCAGGCCTACTCGGCCGATTCCAGCTGGAACGAGACGTTCTGGAAAAATCCCCGCTTCAACGAACTGCTGATTCAGGCACGCGCGGAGACCGACGAGGCCAAGCGCTCCGCGATGTATGCCGAAATGCAGCAGTTGACGCATGACGACGGCGGCGCCATCGTCCTGGTCTTCAACAATTTTGTCAGTGCCAAGTCCAAGAAACTGGCGCATGGCGAATTGGCGCCGAACTGGGAAAATGACGGACTGAAGATGGCCGAGCGCTGGTGGGAAGCCAACGCGTGACGTTCGCCAGGCGAACCGCCGACGGCGCGGGCGGTTCGCTCCTTTCAGGGGAAACGCTCGAAGGCACCGCCCATGAACCCGGTCGTTAGGACGGTTCTGCAGCGCCTGGGTCTCGGCCTGATCACGCTGTTCATCGTCTCCATCATCATCTTTTCGGCGATTGCCATGCTTCCGGGCGATTTCGCCAAGGCGATGCTCGGGCAATCGGCGACGCCGGAGACGGTCGCTGCGTTCCAGCGCGAGATCGGCATCGATCGTCCGCCGGTTGAGCGCTATTTCGCCTGGGTCGGACAGATCGTGCAGGGGGATTTCGGCTCTTCCTTCGCAAGCCGCACCGGCTACCGGCGCACGGTCGCCGAGATCATTGCGCCCCGGCTCTACAACACGATGTTCCTCGCCGTGATGACTGCCCTTATAGCGGTTCCACTCGCGCTGGGACTCGGCATTCTCGCCGCTCTCTACCGCAACAGCTGGTTCGACCGTGTGGTGAACACGGTGACGCTGACGACGATTTCATTCCCCGAATTCTTCGTCGCCTATATGCTGGCCTATCTCATCATCTCGCGCGACACGTTCATTGGAACCGAATTCGCACAGTCCCTGCCCGAGTGGCTCGCGGCTTCGATCAACTGGGTCCTGAACCTGGTTCCCAAATTTCCGACACTGGCGAACATCAGCGACCGAACGCCGTTATGGGAGCACGTCTGGCGCGCAGCGCTGCCGTCCATCACCCTCACGCTGGTGATTGTTGCCCATATGATGCGTATGACGCGCGCTGCGATTATCAACATGCTGGCAAGCCCCTATATCGACATGGCGCGGCTCAAGGGAATGTCGCCGATGGCAATCGTTCTCAGACACGCCCTGCCCAATGCCTGGGCGCCTATCGTCACGGTAATTGCCTTCAACCTCGCTTATCTCATCGTAGGCGTGGTCGTCGTCGAGGTGGTGTTCGTCTATCCCGGCATCGGCCAATTGATGGTCGATGCGGTGAAGTCCAGGGATGTTCCGGTCGTGCAAGCCTGCGCCTTGATTTTCGCGGCAACCTACATCCTGCTTAACCTGACCGCCGACATCATTTCCATCGCCACCAACCCGAGGCTTTTGCACCCGCGATGACCAGCACCGAACATGTCGTGGCGGTTCCGAGACAGAGGCGCACGCGCGCCTCCCGGGTAAAAACCGCACTCAAAAAGGCTCCATTCAGCGCCTGGTTCGGTGTCGTGGTCATCCTTGGTTATGTCTTCGTCGCGCTGTTAGCGCCCTGGATAGCGCCCTACGGAGAAACGCAGGTTTTCACCGAGGCTTTCGCGCCTTGGAGCCAGGAGTTCATCGTCGGGACTGACCAACTCGGTCGGGACGTGCTCACCCGGCTGATCTATGGCGCGCGCAATACAATCGGCATCGCCTTCGCGACTACGCTTCTGTCCTTCGCGGTGGGCGTCACGCTCGGATTGCTGGCCGCGATGTACCGGGGGTGGCTCGACCAGATTCTGTCGCGCGCGGTAGACGTGCTGATGTCGATCCCAAGCCTCATCTTCGCGCTGATGTTGCTGTCCATTTTCGGTTCCTCAGTCACCAACCTGATCCTCATCATCGCCCTGCTCGATTCGACCCGCGTATTCCGGCTGGCGCGTGCGGTCGGGCTGAATGTTGCCGTCATGGAATACGTCGAAGCCGCGCAACTGCGTGGCGAAGGGCCGAGATGGATTCTGACCAAGGAGATCCTGCCCAACGTGCTGCCGCCGCTGATCGCGGAATTCGGCCTGCGCTTCTGTTTCGTTTTCCTCACCATCGCCGCGCTCTCCTTTCTCGGCGTCGGCATCCAGCCGCCGACAGCCGACTGGGGTTCGATGGTGCGGGAAAACGCCACCCTCATCACCTATGGCGACATCACTCCGCTCTTGCCGGCAGGCGCGATCGCCCTTCTCACGGTCTCTGTGAATTTCGTTGTCGACTGGTTCCTGCACGCGACAAGCGGGTTGCGCGATGAAAAGTAAGGATTCTGGCCTACGCGAAAAGGGGACGAAACTCCTCAGCATTCGCGACCTTCACGTCGAAGGGTTTTCCGACGAGCGCTGGCACCCGATCGTTCGCGGTGTGAATCTCTCGCTAAGGCGCGGTGAAGTCCTCGGCCTCATAGGCGAGTCCGGCGCCGGAAAGTCCACTATTGGGCTTGCCGCGATGGGATATGCCAAGCCAGGTTGCCGAATTACGCAAGGGTCGATCCTGTTCGACGGGATCGACCTTCTCGCCATGAGCGAAACCGCGCGGCGGCGGCTCCGAGGCTCGCGCATCGCCTATGTCGCACAAAGCGCGGCCGCTTCCTTCAACCCGGCGCATCGGCTACTCGATCAGACGGTCGAAACAGTCGTGGCTCACGGGATCGCCAGTCGCGAGGCAGCGAATCGGGATGCCATCGAGCTTTACCGGCGTCTTCACCTGCCGGATCCGGACACCATCGGCTTCCGCTATCCTCACCAAGTCTCCGGAGGGCAGTTGCAGCGGGCGATGACGGCGATGGCGATGGCCTGCCGGCCCGACCTCATCATCTTCGACGAGCCGACGACGGCGCTTGACGTAACCACACAGGTCGAGGTCCTCGCCTCGATCCGCAAGATTGTCGAAGATTTCAACACTGCCGCGATCTACGTCACGCATGATCTGGCCGTCGTCGCGCAGATGGCGGACAGGATCATGGTTCTGCGCCATGGCCGTACTGTGGAGGAGGCCGAAACACGCCAGATGCTTGCGGCGCCGACTGAAGACTATACGAGGACGCTCTGGGCGGTGCGAAAGCTAGCCAAACCAGAAGTGCCGGCCGCGGACCATCTGCTCACGATCGACAACATCACCGCCGCCTACGCCGGGGCAGTCAAGGTTCTGCAGGATGTATCGATCAAGGTGCCGCGCGGACGGACGGTAGCGGTCGTCGGTGAATCTGGTTCCGGTAAATCGACGCTCGCCCGCGTCATAACCGGCCTGCTGCCGCCGGTCTCGGGCTCGATCTCATTTGCGGGACATCGTCTGCCAAAAACACTGAAGGAGAGGCCTAGAGACATTCTGCGCCGCATTCAGATGATCTACCAGATGCCTGACAACGCGCTCAATCCGCGTCAGACCGTCGAGGAAGTCATCTCCCGGCCGCTCGAGTTCTATCTCGGCCTCAAAGGGGCGGCGTGCGACCGCCGCGTTGGCGAACTCATGCACATGATCGAGATGGACGAAAGCTTCCTCGACCGTCTGCCGGGCGAACTTTCGGGCGGTCAGAAGCAGCGCATTTGCATTGCCCGGGCGCTAGCTGCTAATCCGGAGCTCATCATCTGTGACGAGGTGACCTCGGCCCTCGACCAGATCGTACAGGAAGAGATCCTGAAGCTCCTTATGCGGCTGCAACAAGAATTCGGAGTCAGCTACATTTTCATCACGCACGACATCGCAACGGTGCGGGCAATCGCCGACGAAATTGTCGTCATGCACCAAGGCAAAGTCGTCGAGCAGGGGCTCAAGACCGAAATCCTGACGCCGCCGCATGCTCCGTATACCGAACTGCTTCTCTCCTCGGTGCCGGAGGTGGATCCAGACTGGCTGACGAAGCTGCTGGAAACCCGGGAGCGCAAGCGGGTCGGCGCGGCGAACTGAATCCCAACGTATTGACCGCTTGAGACTCCGGCTCCAGTTCTCGCCTGAACGTCCGATATTGAGGGGTGGCGGGAATCACCGGTTATGCCGCAACCGCGACGTCCAGAATGGTTGCAACAATGTCTGCTTTCAGGCAGTAGCAACGGTCACCTCGACGGCCGATATTAGGCGGATAGTGTTGAAGAAGTCTTGGCTCGGGAGGGCATGCCCCTGAAGTAGAAAGACATTTCTCGCCGGGCGCACTGCTAGAATCAAGATTCAAAGGCCGTTCATTTGCGGAACGAAATTCTATCCGCGCGGCCCTACGGCCTCGGTCGCGGACTTCTTCAACACTATTAGGCGCATAGCAGTCGTTCACCAAAGTTGGCAAGAACGACTGCAACGGGTTGAAGGCAGATATTGGTGGCGATCTACCTGAGTTTATTTCGCGAAGATGGTTCGCTCATCTAGGAAACGCCCCGTATTCCGAGGCCATGTCGATCGGCTGAATCAATTCCTCTCCGCCCTTATTCTTGCTCAAATTCACCTGCCGATCGACTCTGTTGAATTGCAGTTGGCCACCGAGATCGCGCCTAAGCAGGTCCTTGGCCGCTGAGGCCGGCGTCGCCGGATCCAGCCAGGCGTCATAGGCGGCGGGATCGAGAATTATCGGCTGCCGATCGTGGAGGTTGGCCATCGAAGGCTGCCCTGTCCGTCGGGCAACCAGCACCAGAGATAGCCCCGCGCCGTCATATTCACCGTCACCGGCGATCAATCACCGGCATCGGTCCGCGCCACTGACGTTCACTCTGCGATCCGGGTGTTCTGCAACCGAATCGTCACGCCGCCAAGCGAGCAAAGAGCGAGTGTCCGACACAAGCCGCGAGACCCGCCTGATGCGTGCAACACCTTGATCTAAGCGCAATTTGCCTCATTCAAACAGACGAGGACAGTAGCCCGGCCTGATTCTACGTTAGGAGGTCGTCCTGTGAACTCGTCCTGGAGCAATTATTGCACGTTATGCGGAAACAGAAGCAAGCTCGTGAATCTTCATGCAGACACTGTTGGAGTTCATGCGGTCGCATCCCGTAGGGGGCACGTTGTTGAAGAACGGCTGGGGGAACAACGATTTTTTCGGTGCTACCGCAAAAATCTACAAACCCCATTCGGTTATTTCCCGCCAGGATGACCACAACGATGGGATATTTGTCGTAAAATCGGGTTGGGCCATCCTTTACCACGGACTGCCGAACGGAGAACGGCAGATCATCGACACCCCTCTTAGGGGAGACATTGTCGGTTTCCGTGGTGTGGACGGACCCCGTCTAGCGTCGCTGGCGTCCATAACCGAACTAGCTGTTTATGAAATTTCCAGTAAGGAACTGCTCAAGGCCATTTTGTCCCAAGGCCACCTCGGGAAGAAGATCGCCTGCTCCCTGGCCCGCTTGAACGCCATCCTTGCCGAACATCTTATGAATACCGGGCGGCGGAACGCGATGAGGCGCACCGCCCATTTCCTGCTTGAGTTGGAGGAGAGGCTCTCCATGGTTGGGCTGTCGGCCCATGGGAGATATGAGTGCCCTCTTACCCAATATGAACTGGCCGACATCCTCGGAATGACCGCCGTTCACGTCAACCGAACGTTAAGGGAACTCCGCAAGGCCGATCTCGTTTCTTTCAAGTCAGGCTATGTAGAGGTGATCAACCGCAAGAAGCTGGTCGAAACAGCCGGATTCGACAGCGAGTATCTCAGATATCTCTGAGCGGCAGCATATCGACCATCAGCAAATTCTCCGCTGAAGACACCGTCCGGCGTCGCCGGAACAGTTCCACAAGACATTTCCGGGGACACCTGGCGGGGCTTGGTATGTCTCAACGACGGCAGCCGCATCCGGCTCGAGGCGGTCGAAGGTTGGGCTCAGCGGAACTCAACCCATTCAAAATCGAGAGAAACCAGATCATCACGCCCGACGGCGACGCGGCCAACCGCGCGAGGTCGGCGTGCTGCCTACGGCAGATCCATCGGGAGTGCTCGAACTAAAGCGTTGCGCCACGGATATCACTGCTGCGCCCTGGCTATGCCAACAGCACCTTCAGGAATTCTGGTCTACCTCTGCAACCGCGGCAGGCACTAGCCGATCCACGTTCGGGTGTCGGCTGGGCTGAAGATGGCTAAGTGGCCCCATGCCTGCGTCTTAAGGCAGCATGCAGCGCCTTGGGGCCAGCCTGGCGTCGGTTTCCTTGAAAATTACGAAAAAAGCAACCTATGTTAGAGACTGCTTATAAATAAACCGTACACTCACCCAAGCTGGTCTCGCTGAGGAGTCGGACAACTGAAAACGGCTCAAATGGGGTAATCGAGCCTCAAGCTTTCACAAGGCCTGGTTATCAAACCTGCAATGCTAGTGAATGAAGAAACTACATCGCAAGGTGGCTTGGTATGGGAAAGAGTGGGTATTCCACGGCACGGCTGCATAACTACACTTCGGCCAATCGGTCAGGGGTTCCGTCCAGCGGAAGCGTTCACGGACAGAGGGAATACCTCCTCATCCTGGACGGAAGGGCCCTAGACCGCGAGTGTCTCGCATCGGCTCTCGTGGACCACGAACTCGGCATGGGGGTCGCCGCCTTGAGTTCGATCGATGAATGGCGCGTAAAGAAGGGCTCGGCTCCTCCCCTGGCAGCCATACTCTTCAACCTTGGCGGACGGAAGGTCACCGATCATGGCATCGCAGACGAGATCAGGCACATTTCCTCCGAGTTCAAATCAATCCCTGTGGTCATCCTGGCCGACACCGAAGACCTTGTACAGATACTGACCGCTCTCGAATGCGGTGCACGCGGCTACATTCCGACCTCGGTCGGAATCGATGTCTGCGTCGAGGCTATAAACCTTGCGGCAGCGGGAGGCATCTTCGTCCCGGCGAGCAGTGTCCTTTCCATGCGGCACCTAATGGATTCGGGCAGCCGCGACAGACAGCCTTTGACAGGCATTTTCACACTCAGGCAGGCCGAGGTTGCCCAAGCGCTCCGGCGCGGCAAGGCGAACAAGATTATCGCCTACGAACTGAACCTGCGCGAAAGCACCGTGAAGGTCCACATCCGAAATATCATGAAGAAGCTGAAGGCGACCAACCGCACGGAAGTCGCCTACAAGGTCAACGATCTCCTCGCCGAGGGAACTCCGGCTGAAGAGTGGACCGGGCATAACACGGCCCGCCTCGGGTGAATTCCGCGGGCTGTGTTCGAGGTTTTCGGCACGATCGGCGTTATTGCCTAGCTGACTGTGCGGGTTAATTGCTACCGCGGAATCGGCCGCTCAATCTGCGATCTAAGCAGGCTCGGGGAAGGTGTGTCTGCCTACCCATCCTATGGCCTCCTCGATCGTATCGAAATTCTTGTGCTGCCCGCTCAGCAGCCCGAACCCCGTCTCGAGGAACCATTTGCCTTTCCTGGAGTAGGCTTCCTCGTCGATCTGGGTGAGGACCGCCACCAGTTGGTCAATTCCTATTCGGGATCTCGTATTCGAGCATCAGGTGATCGCGAAAGACGTTCTGGGTCGGTTGGTTGACCTCCCGTTGGTCCTCGGGATCAACCCGTGATCTGCATCCGTCGGCCACTGCTTATCGATCGGCTATGGGCGGGGAAGTAGCTGTCTTCGAAATCAGCGGGTTCGAATGTGGACGAGTTTAATCGGAAGGGCCTCGGCCGAAGCCCGTGCCGCTTATCCAACGCTACTGCTAGGCTTTGGCAAGTGACCGCACAAGCCCGAATGACGATATGTCAGGACGGGAAAGCGGGTCTATCGGATGATGATTATTAGTGGTACCCCTTTTGTGCTTCAAGTAGATCTTGCGGATGGTGAGACTGCTGAGTTGCCATCTTTTCGTTCCCCGACGAGCCATTGCCAGAGGGGGGCGTAAGCATACCATGGTTCATCGCCCAAACTGCAGCCTGTGTCCGGTTGCGGACCCGAATCTTTCGAAGGATGGCCTTGACGTGTACCTTCACTGTAGCTTCGGCGATGTTAATCTCCCGCGCGATGGCTTTGTTAGATTCCCCTTCGATCAAGCGCCATAAAATACATCTTTCTCGATTTGACAAAATTACTAGTTCTCGATCCTCATTCTCCACTTTAACAGCCACGTGTGTTAACTCGTCAGTTACCGTGTCATGTTTCAGACCATGCCTTACATCTTGAAGAAACGTCGAAGTTTCTGCAGGTAACACCATCTGCCCTAGCATAACCAATTCGAGAGCTTTGACGAAAGTGTCGTAAGCAGCAGCTTTTGTCAAATACCCGTCAGCCCCGCACGAAGAGCTGAAACTATATCGGTCGTTCGACAGTAATCGGCTAGCACAACGACATGGC
>NZ_RZSX01000900.1:0-2452 GCF_004023105.1 Mesorhizobium sp. M5C.F.Ca.IN.020.32.2.1
TCACCCTACCTTCGGCTGTGGCCGGAATGCCGGCGACGGTGGCGCCGCCGGAAAAGCCTGTCCAGTCGCCGTCACGCTTCAAATCGACACCGATGCCGCGAATGACGGTGCCGCCGGAGGTGACGCTGTCGGCACGGATTTTTCCGGAGATCACCGGTGCGGCGAGATAGTTGGCGATCAGCGCATCGATGGTGATCGTCTTTGCCGAAAGATCGCCGCGCGAAATTGAATCTGTGGTCGCCTTGATGGCGACATCAGGCGCATTGCCGGTCTTCGAGAAGGCGATCGTGCCACGCACGTCGCCGTTAGCTTTTTCCAGCGCCAGGGCTGCGAGCGGACTGATATCGGGTAGATCCAGCGCCACCGTGCCGAGCGGCAGGAAGCTATCGTCGAGAGCAAGGTCGCCCGAAACTTTGTTGTCGCCCAGCGACAGGCTTAGTCCGTCTATGGACCGCTTTCCCTGCCGCGTTACCAGCGACGCCTTGAAATCGAGTGGCTCGTCATTGACGGATCCGGTTAGCGAGATATCGGCCGCCGGGCTGGCGATGTCGCCCTTCCCCGTCGCGGTGAGCTTTAGCCCGGTGACTTCTCGCGCCGCCACCGAAAGCCGGTCGCTGTCGACCGTCAGCGACAGGTCCGGCGCTGTACCGGCGCCCTGCGCTTTCAGCGCGAACGTTATGGCGCCCTTGGCCTCCCCGGACAGAAGGGAGATGTCGGCCAGCGCGCCCTTGATGTCGACGGCGAGTTGGTTGTCGGCGAGGCTGGCCTGCCCGTCGGCGCTGAATGCACCTGATACCAGCCTGATGGCGTTGGCGGTGACATTGCCGTTGGCGTCGCGCTTCAGTGCCGCGCTGAGCTGCGTCCGCTCGGCGAGCACGCCGCGCACTGCCGCCGGCAGTGCCGCGGAAGCCGCAACCGCCCTGAGGTTGAGATCGATGGCGCCATCGGCCAGCGAGACCCTTCCATTAAAGCCGCTGTCCAGTACCTCGCTCGTCACCGAGCCGCTGTCGATGACGATGGTATCGGTAGCGAGATCGCCGGCGACCTTGGCGGTGATCTTTCCGGCGAGCAGCGGCGCGATGGTCGGATTGTCCAGGCCGATCCTATTTGCTGTCACAGTGCCGGAAATCGGCCCTGTCCGGCCCTTCAGATCGAAGGCGTCGGAATGGAGCGCAAGCGCGATGCCTTCGGCCTTGGCGAGGTTGGTGGCGACCGACGGCAGTGTCGCGGAGATATTCAGCGTCGATTGCATCCCCTGCCCCGCGACCTCCACCGACAGCGCCTGCAACTCGAGATTGATCGGGCTCTCGGTGCTGCCAAGCGCCAGCGGCAGGCTCGGGCCGGTCGAGGCCAGGTCGAGCGCAAAATCGCTGGCGCCGTTCGGGTTGATGGTGCCGGCGGCCTTGGCGGAAATTTTGTCACCGGCAAGCGTCGCGTGGTCGATGGCGACGCCGCCGGCGGAGGACAAGCTGCCTGCCGCATCGAGGTTGAGCGGCCCGAGCCCCGCCTGGCGGGTCTGGCTGGTCTCGGCGCCGCTGAGCTGCGCACTGAAACGAATGTCGGGGGCTGCCGACGGTCCCGTCACTTGCGCCGTTCCACCGAGCGTGCCCGCGGCGTCGAGGCCGGGTGAAAAATCATTGGCAAGGCCGGCCGGCAGTGCGGAAAACTCCGCCGCGAGGTCGAGCGTCGGGCCGGCGGTGCCGGACACGGTCACCGATCCGCCGCCGACATCGAGCATCAGCTTCTCGATGCTGGCCATGCCATTGGCGATGCTTAAGCTCGATGGCTGCGCGACCGCCGCCTTGATGCCGCGAATTGTCGCTTCGCCCGAGGCGATCTCGACGCTTGTCGTGCCGTCGGCGATTTTCACCCTACCTTCGGCTGTGGCCGGAATGCCGGCGACGGTGGCGCCGCCGGAAAAGCCTGTCCAGTCGCCGTCACGCTTCAAATCGACACCGATGCCGCTGATCACGGTGGTTCCCGACGTGACCGTATCGGCCTTGATCGTGCCGGAGATCGCCGGTGCCTTGAGATAGTTGGCGACCAGCGCGTTGACGGCGATGGTCTTCGCCGCCAGATCGCCGCGCGAAATAGACCCGCTCGTGGCATCGATCGCAACTGCCGGCACGCCACCATCATTCGAGAGGCGGATGCTGCCCTGCACGTCGCCGGCCGCCGTCTGCCCGGCAAGTGCGGCCAGCGGGCCGATATCGGGCGCTTCGAGTGTCAGTGTGCCGAGCGGCAGCAAGCTGTCGTCGAGCACGAGATCGCCCGAGACCTTGTTGTCGGCCAGCGACAGGCTAAGTCCGTTGAGGGAACGCGTTCCGTCACGCGTCACCAAAGATGCCCTGAGATCGAGCGGCTGGTCGTCGACGGACCCTGTCAGTGCGACATCGGCAGCGGGATTGACGATGTCGGCCTTGCCCGTCGCTGTCAGCTTGATCGTCTTGAC
>NZ_RZSX01000901.1:0-2447 GCF_004023105.1 Mesorhizobium sp. M5C.F.Ca.IN.020.32.2.1
CTGCGAGCATGGGGGGCGCCTTTACTTTGCCAGCGAAGTGAAAGCCATTTTCGCGGCCGACATGAATATACCCCGTGCCTTCGATCCAGCCGGCATCGATCAGACTTTCACGCTCTGGACAGTCGTCCCGCCGCAAGGCGTATTTCAGGGGATCAGCGAACTCACCCCGGGGCACGTCCGCATTTACGAAAGTGGCACCGTTCGCGAGCGGGCCTTCTGGAAGCCTTGCTATCCCGAAACTTCCGATCCCCGCTGTGGAGAATTCACCGGCTCGCTCGACGACGCGGTGGACGACGTGCGCGGCGCCCTGGAGGCTGCGACGGCGCTCAGGATTGTGCAGGCCGACGTGCCGGTCGGCTGCTATCTGTCGGGCGGGCTTGACAGCTCGCTAGTCGCCGCGCTGGGAAGGCGCTACGCGGGCGAGCGGTTCCAGACCTTCTCCCTGCGTTTTGCCGACGCCGAGTATGACGAGACCCGTTTCCAGCGCCTGGTCGCCGGCGCGACCGGGAGCGAGCACCATGAGGTGGTGGTTTCGCGCAGCGACATCGCCGAGATCTTTCCCGAGGTGATCAATCACACAGAGCGCCCAATCCTGAGGACCGCGCCTGCGCCGCTGTTCCTGCTCTCTAGGCTGGTGCGAGAACACGGCATCAAGGTCGTGCTGACCGGCGAAGGAGCTGACGAAATGTTCGCTGGCTATGACCTGTTCCGCGAAGGCAAAGTTCGCCGCTTTTGGGGACGCCAGCCCGCATCGACAGGACGCTCACGGCTGCTGGAGCGCCTGTATCCCTATCTCAGCCGCTCGCCGGTGCATCAGCAAGCAATGGCGCGCCAGTTCTTCGGGCGCGATATCCAGGCCTAT
The DNA here is from genome assembly GCF_004023105.1 of Mesorhizobium sp. M5C.F.Ca.IN.020.32.2.1. NCBI lineage: Bacteria > Pseudomonadati > Pseudomonadota > Alphaproteobacteria > Hyphomicrobiales > Phyllobacteriaceae > Mesorhizobium > Mesorhizobium sp. M5C.F.Ca.IN.020.32.2.1. The sequence continues at coordinate 863 of NZ_RZSX01000901.1, forward strand.
GACACGCCCGGCTTTGCGCATGACACACGCTGGCGCACCACCAGCGCCATCAAGCGATTGTTCTCCGCCGACATGCGCGCCGAGTCCGAGCGCCGCAATGCCGTGCCCGAGCTGATCGCCCGCCTGCCCGCGGAGTTTTCGCGATGGGGCTCGCTCGCGCAGGACCAGTATGTCGAGATCCAGACGCTGATGTCGGGATACCTGCTTTCTTCACAAGGGGACAGGATGCTCATGGCCCACTCCGTCGAGGGGCGCTTCCCGTTCCTTGACGATGAACTCGTGACGCTCGCGAATTCGCTTCCGGCTGCCTACAAGCTGCGCGTCCTCGACGAAAAGCACGTGTTGAAGCGGGTAGCGGAACCGATCGTGCCGTCCGAAATCGTGGCCCGCAAGAAGCAGCCGTACCGAGCGCCCAACGCGCTCTGCTTCGTTGCCGACGATGCTCCGGCCTATGTCCGCGAAGCGCTTTCGGAGACGGCGCTGCGCGAGGCAAACGTTTTCGATCCGAAGTCGGTCACGCGCCTGCTGGACAAGTGTCGAGCCAGGGCGAGCGACGGCGATCTGTCCAACTCCGACAACATGGCGCTGGTCGGCGTGCTGTCGACCCAGCTTCTTCACCAGCAGTTTGTCGCAAGCCGCCCCGGTGGGGTCCGCCTGGGCGAGCTTAGCGTCGACGTTGAGCGCGAGCATCGCGAAGAGGTCCTGGCATGATGCATGGCGCCGTACCACTGCTGCATGACTACCTCACCCACGCCGCCAGCCGGGTCCGTGAGAAGGTGGCGCTGGTGTGCGGCGGGCAACGTGTCACCTATGGCGAGCTCGAAGCGCGCTCGAACGCCATCGCGCAACATCTGGCCGCGTCTGGGATTGCACGCGGAGATCGCGTGGTGATCTTCGCCGACAACACTGTCGAGACGGTCGTAGCCTTCTGGGCCGTGCTCAAGGCGAACGCCGTGGTGTGCATCGTCAATCCGCTCACCAAGAGCGACAAGCTTGATTACCTGCTCAACGATTGCCGACCGACGGCACTGATCACGGACAGGCACCTGCACTCGATCTTCAGCGGGCCGGCACGCAGCTGCCCGTCATTGCGCCGGGTGATCGTCTCCGGGCCGATCATCGAGGGCGAGCTGACAGGATTGCCGCACGCCGTGCGCTGGGACAGCGTGGTCGCCGCCGATGGTAGCGTACCGCCGGCGCGCCGGTGCATCGATATCGATCTCGCTGCCATCATCTACACATCTGGATCGACAGGCGAACCCAAGGGCGTGATGCTGACGCACAGGAACATGACTGCCGCGTGCACGTCGATCGCTTCATACCTGAAGCTGTGCGAAGACGAGGTGATCCTCAACGTTTTGCCTCTCGCCTTCGATTACGGCCTGTACCAGATGATCATGGCGTTTCGCACTGGCGCTCGGCTGGTGCTTGAACGCTCGTTCGCTTTCCCGGCGCAGATCCTCGGGTTGATCAAGGAGGAGAGGGTGACAGGTTTTCCCGGCGTGCCGACCATCTTCGCGGCACTCTCGGATCTCAAGTCGCTGAAAGACCATGATTTTTCGAGCATTCGCTACGTCACGAACAC
>NZ_RZSX01000902.1:0-2444 GCF_004023105.1 Mesorhizobium sp. M5C.F.Ca.IN.020.32.2.1
GATGGCATTGGCAGAGCCCGAAAGGATAGCCTCGCTGACGCTCCTGGCGCCGGGCGGTTTTGGGACTGAGATCAACGGGCCGCTGTTGCGCCGTTACGCGGCCGCTGCCGGCAAGAGTGAAATTCGCGCCTGCCTGGCCGCCATGTCCGGACCGCAAAGCCTGCCCTCGAAGCGCATCGTGGATATGCTTGGCGAAATGCGTGCGCGTCTCGGCCAGTTGCAGAAACTGGTCGAGATCGCGGCCTCTATGACCAGGGGTGATCGGCAGGGCGTCATCTCGCGCGAACGGCTCGAAACACTTGATATGCCGGTGATGGTGGTTTGGGGGATAGATGACGCGGTGCTGCCCTTCACACAGGCCGATAGTCTGCCGGCGCATTTCCACCTGCACCACGTGTTGGAGGCCGGCCATATGCTGGTCGAGGAAGCGCCCGGTCTTATCGCCGAGATCGTCCGCCGGAACATGAAACGCCGCAGCAGGCCGCGTCGTCCAAAATCCGCCGCCGCGGCGGATCGATCCCTGCCTGCCAAATACTGATGTGCGGCTTCGGGCTGGCTTTGGTCTGGTAAGCCGCTTAACGGCTTATCGATCTCGCAAGTGCATTTTGCCAACGGCTGTGTTAATTCGGTGTTAACCAAACCCGCGAGGCAACGCCGATGAAGGATGCAGGCGAGAATATCACCCAGATCGATCAGTCGCGAAAACTGTCCGACGCCATACGCGACGTGAAAAACGCCTTCGCCGACCGCGACGACGTCGTAGTCGACATGCGCGAGGCGCATCGCATGCGGCTCGATTTGCTTGCCGCCGAACTCGCGCCCATCTTCGCAGACGTGCCCGCCGACATGGACAATTTCGACTTCGCCGTCTCGTCCGGGCTGCAGCCGCGCCTATGGATCGACGCCGTCAGCCATGTCGCCATGGGGCGCGACCGCCGCACCTATCGCTTCCTCAAGGACACACGCATCGGCCGGATGGTGCTCGCCGAATCAACCGAGATGAAACCGGTTGCCGATCAGGTGACGCGCTACGTCGCGGAGCGCGTCGTCGAACGCCAGCGAATGATGGAAGGCGGGGTCGAGCAGGCTGTCGCCAGCCTGAAACGTGCCTTGGTCCCGGAAGCCGAGCCGCCACTGCGATCCGTGCGGCGCGGCAAGGGTTGGTCGGCGTTTCTCTCCGGTCTTGGCCTGATCGCCGCCGGCGCCCTGGTCGGGCTGGCTGTATCGATCGTGTTGTTCTGGGACCGCCTTGTTGCGATGGGACTGGTTTTTAGACCATGACCCTGAACCGAAGGTCCGCGTAGCCAATAGTGGAATCCGGTTTTCGGAAAAGCTCATGGTCAAACAAGAAGATAGAGCCCCATCCCGATTCCATCGGGATGGAATAGGCTCTAGGCCATAGCGTCCGCGCCAAGCTCCAGAATCTCCAGATCGGAAGGCGGGATGGCCGGGCCGGTCAGGCCACGTCGCGTCAGCCTGATCCGCCAATTGTCCTTATCGCCATCGATCTCCAACAGATTATATTGCGCCGCCGGACGCCTGCCGCCTGGCGCCTGCCCTGCGGCGGCGACGCCGACCACCGGAATTTTGGCGCCGCGCCCTTTGATGGAGAACAGCGTCGGCTCGTGCGAATGGCCGTGCAGCACAAGCTCGGCCCCGTGCCGCTGAACGACCTTGTGGAAGCGGGCAATGCCGAACAGCCGCTTGGGCTGCGAAACGGCGCCGCGCACTGGCGGATGGTGGATCATGATCACCCGGAACAGTCCGAGCTTGGCCGTAGCATCGAGCACTTCGCGCAGCCTTTCCGCCTGGTCTTCCAGAAAGAAGCCGTTGGCCATGAACGGAGCCGTGGCCCGCGCCGTCGTCACACCGATCAGCGCGACGTTGCGACGCACGCGCAGATACGGAAAGGCGTCGCGATCGATCGGCGTATTGATGCCGTCGCCGGTCATCCATGCCGTCCACGACCGGCAGGCCTTGTCGAAGGCGCCAGGCACATAGGCGTCGTGGTTTCCTGGAACAACCGACACATCATCGGGAGAACCCAGCGTCTCCAGCCAGTGCTTGCCCATCTCGATCTCGCCGTCGAGCGCCAGATTGACCAGATCACCGGTGACAGCAAGGTGATCCGGTGCGCTCGCCTTGATATCGGCGACGATCGTGTCGATGACGGCATCGCGCATGTGGCGGCGGCGATTGCGCTGCCAGTTGACGTAACCGACCACCCGCTTGGAGGCGAGATCGCGATAGGTTACACCGGGAAGCGGTCCCAGATGGATATCGGAAATATGCGCGAGCCTGAACATCCCCTCTTCATAAGCGACGCGCGCGCTGCTTTCCACCCACGGTTTCGTGGATGATGACGCAGCCCGATCTGGAACAAGTTTTCCGCCAGGCCGGCTGGCCGGGTCTCAGGGCAAGGCTGTTTCATCTGTATTTCGTGC
>NZ_RZSX01000903.1:0-2441 GCF_004023105.1 Mesorhizobium sp. M5C.F.Ca.IN.020.32.2.1
GAGCGGCGAGGCGGTGTAGTTGTTGGCAAAGCGTGCCGAGCGGGCGGCCAATGCCTTCAAATGCGGCACGTGCAGGAAGTCCGCCGGCCCATCCGGGAACAATGTGCCGTTGAGCTGATCGACCATGACGATCAGGAAATTGGGTCTCTTGGACGTCACTGTGCGCTCCGCCGGCTGAGTTTCGTTTCGAGATAGTCCTCGATCAGTGCGATCGCGGTCACGGCATTGGGCACGCCGTCCTTCAGCGCGCGCCTGATATAGAGCCCGTCGATCAGCGCCGCTGTCGCCTCGGCGACCCGGTCGGCTTCGCTTCTCGGCAGGATGCCGGTCAGCCCGCTCAACAGATTGGAATGCAGGCGCCGCGCATAGACCTTGAGCAGCCGGCGCAGCGCTGACGATTTCTGCGCCTCCACATAGAAGGCGAGCCAGGCGGCGATTGTTTCCGGGCGGAACTGGACGTCAGAGAAATTGACGGCGACCACCGCCGAAACGCGCTCGCGCGCCGTGCTGGCCGATCGAAGCGCGCGCCGCATATCGGCGGTCAGCTCCGCCAGGATGTGCCGCATTGTCGCCAGCAAAAGTTCGTCCTTGGCGCCGAAATAATGATGCGCAAGCGCCGAGGACACGCCGGCGCGCCCGGCGATTTCCGACATGGTCACATCAAGCGAGCCGCGCTCGCCGATCGCCGAGATCGTCGCGTCGATGAGCGCCTTGCGGCGCAACGGCTCCATTCCAATTTTCGGCATTCTTGCTCCGGCCTGCGGCGACAAGGTTATTTTTTATTGACGGATCAATCAACAAAAATTCGGGCTGAATTGGTGGCAAAAGTCAGGTGCCGTGACCAGATATCAAGATCAAGCGATTGTGTGGTTCTGGCCCCTTCACGAAGCCGCAGGAACGGTTCATGCTTGAACAATGCTTTGGCGCGCCGCAACGTCGCGTAGCCCGGCCCGCAGGATGGAGATAGCTATGACAGCATGCATCGTCGGCTGGGCGCATTCGCGCTTCGGCAAGCTCGAAGCCGAGACGCTGGAGGGCCTGATCACCAAGGTGGCTAGCGAGGCGCTCGATCATGCCGGCATCGGTCCGGACGAGGTCGACGAGATCGTGCTTGGCCACTTCAACGCCGGCTTTTCCGCACAGGATTTCACCGCAAGCCTGATCCTGCAGGCCGACGACCGGCTGCGTTTCAAGCCGGCGACGCGCGTCGAGAACGCCTGCGCCACCGGCTCGGCGGCGGTCAGGCAAGGCATCCGCGCCATCGACGCCAATGCCGCTCGTGTCGTGCTGGTGGTCGGCGCCGAGCAGATGACGACGACATCAGGCGCAGAAATCGGCAAGAACCTTCTCAAGGCTTCGTATCTGCCCGAGGAGGGCGACACGCCGGCAGGCTTCGCAGGCGTTTTCGGCAAGATCGCCCAAGCCTATTTCCAACGCTATGGCGACCAGTCGGACGCGCTGGCGATGATCGCCGCCAAGAACCACAAGAACGGCGTCGACAATCCCTATGCGCAGCTGCGCAAGGATTTCGGCTATGAGTTCTGCCGGCACGAGAGTGAGAAGAACCCCTTCGTCGCTGGCCCTCTGAAACGCACCGATTGCTCGCTGGTTTCGGACGGCGCCGCAGCTCTGGTCCTTGCCGACACGGCGACGGCGTTGAAGATGCGCCGCGCCGTTGCCTTCCGCGCCAACGAGCATGTGCAGGATTTCCTGCCGATGTCGAAGCGCGACATCCTGGCGTTCGAAGGCTGCGAGCATGCATGGAACCAGGCGCTGAAGAAGGCCGGTGTGACGCTCGATGATCTATCTTTCGTCGAGACGCATGACTGTTTCACCATCGCCGAGCTGATCGAGTATGAGGCGATGGGCCTGGCGAAACCGGGCGAGGGCGCAAAATTGGCGCTGGACGGCGAGACGGCGAAGGACGGCCGCCTGCCGGTCAATCCGTCCGGCGGGCTGAAGGCCAAGGGGCATCCGATCGGTGCCACCGGCGTCTCGATGCACGTGCTGAGCGCCATGCAGCTCGTCGGCGAAGCCGGCGGCATCCAGGTGCCGGGGGCCAAGCTCGGCGGCATCTTCAATATGGGCGGTGCCGCGGTCGCCAACTACGTTTCCATTCTCGATCGGATCAGATAAAAGCGGCCCGCCTTACAACGCCGCGCGCCCTTCCGGCGCGCAAAGGACGCTGTAACACTTTGATTTACGCATGATCCTTCGAAAATCGATTCCGATTTTCGAAGTCATGCGCTAGAGCATTTTGCAGCCAAAAAGTGGAATCGCTTGGCGTCGCAGAAATGCGGCTAAACAAAGAGATAGAGCGGGATGCCAAAGTTCCATCGAACGCATCCCGCTCTAGCGGGGAATTCATGACAAATCCGGTTCTGGTCGAAGTTTTGCGCGGCGCCGTGGTCGAGAGCGCGCATCGTGGCGCTATTGCGGTC
>NZ_RZSX01000904.1:0-2436 GCF_004023105.1 Mesorhizobium sp. M5C.F.Ca.IN.020.32.2.1
TGATAGCGGCAAGATCTTCCGCATTCTCGCGCATACCTGCGGCCCATTTCCGCAGGTATTCGCCCCGTACCGAAGGAAGAACATCGCGCCATCTTTGAAATGCGCTTCTCGCGACGTTGACTGCAGTGTCCACGTCGGAAATCTCACAGGCTGCCACCTGAGCCAGTTCCTCGCCAGTCGCGGGGTCCACTACGGAGATCGTTTCAACCTTGGAAAGCCAGGCGCCATTAACATAAGCGCACTTTTGCAGAAGGTCCGGCCGTTTAAGCCCCTTTAATGTGGTTGCTGAACCTTTCATTCGTAACCCCAAATCGAGTGTTCATTTTCGCCAAACTAACCCCGCAACTGAGGCGATTGGCAGCGCGATGTACGGCCATGAAGGCGTTCTCCTGCGAATAATGACGTTCTGCTGAGTTTTTGCGTCTGATCTCGGTCTGCTTTTGGGGAGCCGCATTAAGGAAAGAGGACATTTCTGCCAGTCTACGCGTGGCATACGACGTCGCGGACCTAGCTGGCAGGGGTCAGCAGGCCTATAGCGGTGCCTCTTGCGGAGATGTGCCGGCACTTGGTTGCACAGGACGCATAGTTGTCGTGTCGCTTTGATCGACGAGCGTTTCGACTGAAGGAGCATTGGGTGAGCTTTTATTTTCGCCCTGGAGATCGTCCAAACCCCACCCTCCACCGGTCTGAAGTCCTCTGCCGAAGATACATCCATGGCGGGCGTTCAGAGCGGGCCGCCCGCCCGATAGGGGCCGAAAGAACTACGGAAAGAGGATTAGCTGCGCGACCGCGCAAAAAACGCAGATGTTATGCGGCATCTCCTCGCTGGCAGCACAAGCCCGGCGTCTAAGGCGTGCTACCGTGTGAAGGAACACAAGCGGATATGGACAAATGTCTGGCATAGTCAAACAGGCCGGGTTCAGGGGAGACGCAACGTGAGCCACACCATCAATCACCTCAAAAAGCTGAGGCTCCAGCGCAGCGAACTGGCAGTTCCGGGTTCTAGCCCAGAAATGATCGACAAGGCGGCGAACAGCGCCGTCGACTTCGTCTTCCTCGACATCGAGGACGCGGTCGCCCCACCCGACAAGGAGCGCGCCCGCAAGAACATCATCCAGGCGCTGAACGACATCGACTGGCGCGCGAAGGGCAAGACCGTCTCGGTGCGCATCAACGGCCTCGACACCCATTACATGTATCGCGATGTCGTCGACGTGATGGAACAGGCCGGCAATCGGTTGGACACCATCCTGGTGCCGAAGGTGGGCGTGCCGGCCGACCTCTATATGGTCGAGGCCATGATCAACCAGATCGAGATGGCCAAGGGCTTCAAGACCCGTGTCGGTCTTGAAGCGCTGATCGAGACGGCGCTCGGCATGGCTAATGTCGAGGCGATCGCCGCCACGCCGGGCCGGCTGGAAGCCATGCATTTCGGCGTCGCCGACTATGCGGCGAGCAACAAGGCACGCACTGTCAACATCGGCGGCCTCAATCCCGACTATCCCGGCGACCAGTGGCATTTTGCCTTGTCGCGCATGACCGTCGCCTGCCGCGCCTATGGCCTGCGCGCCATCGACGGACCGTTCGGCGATTTCTCCGATCCTGAAGGCTACATGGCCGCCGCCAAGCGCGCCGCGGCTCTCGGCATCGAAGGCAAATGGGCGATCCACCCTTCGCAGATCACTTTGGCTAACGACGTGTTCTCGCCGCCTGAGAAGGAGGTCACGCGAGCCCGCCGCATCCTGGAGGTGCTCAAGGAAGCGGAGGCGCTCGGAAAGGGAGCCGCGGCGCTCGATGGCAAGATGATCGACGCGGCTTCGGAACGCATGGCGCGCAACGTGCTGACGGTCAACGAGGCGATCGAGCGCGCCGGCCGGGCGCAGACGACGCACTGAGTTTTCGGGAGGAAATATGGACATTCACGAATACCAGGCCAAGGAACTGCTCGCCCGTCACGGCGTCCACGTGCCGCGCGGCGGTCTGGCCTACAGTCCGGAGCAGGCGACGTACCGTGCCAGCGAGATCGGTGGCGGCAAATGGGTGGTCAAGGCGCAGATACATTCCGGCGCGCGCGGCAAGGCTGGCGGCATCCGCATTTGCAAGTCCGACCAGGAAGTGGGCGATGCCGCCGAGGCGATGCTCGGCAGGAAGCTGGTGACGCATCAGACGGGGCCGCGCGGCAAGCTGGTGTCGCGGCTCTATGTCGAAGAGACCGTCGACATTCGCCAGGAAATCTATCTCGCCTTTGTTCTCGACCGTAAAGCCGAGCGGGTGATGATCGTCGCGTCTGCGTCCGGCGGCATGGAGATCGAAGAGATCGCCGAAAAGCAGCCAGATTCAATCATTCGCGCGACCGTGGACCCCGGCGCGGGGATGCAGCAGTATCAGGCGCGCGAGATCGCCTTCGGGCTTGGTCTCGAGAACAACCTGATTGGC
>NZ_RZSX01000905.1:0-2435 GCF_004023105.1 Mesorhizobium sp. M5C.F.Ca.IN.020.32.2.1
ATGTGATCCGGAACGCGATCGCCATTACTCTTGTAGATTGTCATCACGAAACTCCCATTGTTGGCTTTCTGCCTTTTACCATTCCGCATCCGGGCCATGATGTCAAAAACGGCACGAGTTGGGAACATGCCAAGGAATGTGCAACTTTGGAAGGGAAGCAGTTCGCGTGATAACGACAGTCTTGGCGCAAAATTGCTATTGCCCGGCAGATTTCGTTCGAATCTCCCGGATCGATCAAACTGAGACATTCACGACAGCGCCGCGCGTCCTCTGGGCGCGCAAAGGACGCTGTAGCACTTTGATTTTGCGCATAATCCCTAACCGAAAGTCGGTTCCGATTTCCGGCGTCATGCGCGAAGCTTTGCACAGCGCCAGCCGATCCCGGACGGAGTGCCAAAACGGCGACAATTGTCGGATTGCCAGACCCTCTCGCGTCGGCCGGCTTCAGTACTCGCGCTCGTAGAAAACGCCACCCTTGGCTTCGCCGGCGTCTGTGGCCTCGCCGCGCAATTTGACGCCGCGCCCGACGTCGAGATCGATCGCCGCCTTGCCCGAACCCGGCTTGTCGCCCTTCTGGATGGTCACATAGGTGCGGTCGTTGAGATATTTGCCCGCCGACACCGCGGTGCCGCCTTCCTCGTCGGTGATGACGTCGAGATCGTCGACGCCGATCGCGCTGCGCAGGTTCTGGAGCAGCGAGGTCGAGCCACCGACACCGGCCAGCTGCGCGGCGGCTTCGGCAAGCTGGGCGATCTGCAGCGGCGACAGGTTAGACATCGAGCGGCCGAAAATCAGTTGCGCCAGGACCTCGTCTTCCGGCAGCGCCGGCACCGACGAGAAGTTGAATTTCGGATTGGTCGCTTCGCCCGATACCACGATGGTGACGGTGGCGCTGCTCGTCGTCGAGGTCGCCGTGAGGTTGAGATAAGGCACCAGCGAGCCTGAAAAGCCGACCGTGCCTTCGGTGAAGGTCAGCCGCTTGGCGAGGATCGTCAGCCGCCCGCGCTGCAAGGTGAAGGTGCCAACGGCCTGCGGCGACGATGCCGGGCCGGTCAGCCGCAGCGAACCGCCAAGCTCGGCATCGACACCCCTGCCCTGGATGAAGATCTGGCTCGGCGCGTTGACCGTGACATCGAGGTTGAGGCCGCCGCCACCGCTGCTGCCGCTCGCCGTCGCCGGGCGCAACGCCTTGTCCTGCGCGCGCACGGCTGCCGGTGCGTTCTTGTGCTTGACGTCCAGCGCCGCCAGCGAGCCCGGCAGCTTTTCGGGAACGGTGATGACGGTCTTGGCTAGGTTGATCGCACCCGAGATCACCGGCGCCGACGCGAGCGGCCCCTTGATGGTCAGGTCGCCACTGAGGTTGGCGGTGACCACCCTGCCGTCGGTGTAGCGGCCGTCGACGAGCTTGACCGACAGATCGGCTGGAAAACCTTGCGCCGGATTGATGCCGACCGTGCCGCTGGCCGACAGGCTGCCGCGCGTCGACAAATTGCCGGTCAGGCGGTTGATCCTGGCGACGCCACCGCCGATCACCACATCGGCGGTGATATCGTTGATCGCAAGTCCCGAGCGTGCATCGATCAGGCGGGCACCTGACGTGCGGACCGTGCCTGTGATCACCGGCGACGTCGCCGGGCCGCGCACCTTCAAATTGACGTCGGCCGTGCCGCTCAAAGACAGGCCTTGAGCGGCAAGTGTCCGGGTGAGGAAAGCGAACGGCACCTTGCCGGCAAAGTCGAGATCAAGGGTGGGCGTGCCGGATGTCGTCATCGTGCCGCCGCCCTTGAGGCCGAGACCGGCGGCATCGCTCATGCTGGCGTCGAAGGTCAGCCTGTTGCCAGAATATGTTCCGGAGGACGAAACGCCCATGCCGCCGAAACCGGCACCGCGGGTCTGCGACGTCTGGACGCCTGCGGCGTCGATCTTGAAGGCGACGGCCGGATTGGCCGGCGCGCCCGTCACCTTCACCGTGCCCGATATCGAGCCGGCGGCATCGAGGCCCGGCGAGAAACTGTTGGCCAGCGACATCGGGACCCGCGCCAGCGTCGCGTTGAGATTGAGCGCCTCCCCGACCTTGCCCGAAACCGTCGCCGTGCCGCCGCCGAGGTTGAGTGCGAGCTTGTCCAGGCTGGTCGTGCCGTTGGCGATGGTGATGGTCGAGGCCTGAGCGATCGCCGCTTTGATGCCGCGCATGGTCGCCTGGCCGGAGGTGAGCTCGACGGTCGTCGTGCCGTTGGCGACCCTGACGCGGCCGGCGGCCCTGGCCGGAATGTCCTTGACGTTGGCGCCGCCGGAAAAGCCTGTCCAGTCGCCGTCACGCTTGAGATCGACATCGATGCCGCGAATGACGGTGCCGCCGGAGGTGACGCTGTCGGCGCGGATCTTTCCGGAGATCACCGGTGCCGCGAGATAGTTGGCGATCGATGCATCGATAG
>NZ_RZSX01000906.1:0-2434 GCF_004023105.1 Mesorhizobium sp. M5C.F.Ca.IN.020.32.2.1
GTGCTCTACCGTGCCGACGTCAATGCGATCCGCGAGCGGTCCCTCTCCCGGTTCCCGTTCTTCCGTTCGACTCCGATGGAGCAGCGCATGCTGTTCGACATGCCCCACGTCGGTGAACTCGCGCCGCTGACCATCCTGCCCACAGCCAAGTATTTTCGCGAAGCCGCCTGATGTACGTCGCCCAAAAGCGCGCAGTGGTTTTGGGACAACAACATGCACCTAAACAAGGCAAGTCATTCGGCAACTTTGCAGCCTGGCCATGGAGCTTTCCGGCCGCTTCGGCGTTCTGGCAAGCGCGCCGGTGGCGCATGAACGACGTCGACCCGCATAGCGTTGGCGGCAATCCTATCGAAAGGAAACGACATGACCATTTCCACGCTCGCACTCACTCCGCTTATCTCGCTGATTGCCGGCGTGCTGATCCTGGTGATGCCGCGACTCCTCAACTACATCGTCGCGCTCTATCTGATCGTCGTTGGCCTGCTCGGGCTGTTTCCGCAGCTTGCCGGTTGATGTGACAAGCCTCAGCCGCAAGGCGGCAGCCACGGTCACTTCAGGAACATCCTCTCTGCATCGGGCAGCTTCAACTTTCCTTTGAGGCTGTTGTCTCCAGCGATGCGGCAATAGCGCCATTGCCCTCGGCCTGGCTTTTCGCTATGTGCCTGAAAGATGTCTTCGAAGGGGTATTCCTATGGCTGATCACTCGCCGACCGGTCCTGTCGAACTAGGCGCGAAGATGGACTATGCCGAGCACGACCGCACCTATGCCGGCTTTGTCATGCTCGCCAAATACGGGTCGCTGTTTTGCGCCGCCGTGCTTCTGGCAATGGCTTTCGGCTTCTTTGCGGGCGGCTTCTTCTCGGCATTTGTCCTGTTCGTTCTGATCCTCGCCCTCGGCGCTTTCATTCTCCGGTAAATTCTTCAAAACCCCTTGCCCGTGACATCGCCGGAAATCCGGCCGGCGTCCTGCGCAGACAGGTTCCAGCCGAAAGGATCATGCGGTGGGACAGACGATTTTCATCCCTCGTGAGCTCGATGCGAATGAGCCGCGCGTTGCTGCCTCGCCCGACACGGTGAAGCGGCTGGCGGGGCTGGGGTTCAACGTGATCGTCGAAAGCGGCGCCGGCACGGCATCGCGCATTCCTGACGAGGAGTTCGGTAAGGCCGGCGCTGTGGTCGGTGAGGCCGCCGATGTCGCCAAGGCCGATGTGGTGCTGAAGGTGCGCCGGCCTGATGAGGCGGAGCTGAAGGCCTATCGCCCGGGCACTGCCGTCATCGCCATCATGGATCCCTATGGCAACGATGCTGCCGTCGATGCTCTGGCAAGGGCCGGCGCCACCGCGTTCTCGATGGAGTTCATGCCGCGCATCACGCGCGCCCAATCGATGGACGTCCTGTCCAGTCAGGCGAACCTCGCCGGCTATCAGGCGGTGATCGACGCGGCTGCGGAATATGACCGGGCGCTGCCGATGATGATGACGGCGGCCGGCACGGTGCCGGCGGCGAAAGCCTTCATCATGGGCGTCGGCGTCGCCGGCCTGCAGGCCATTGCAACTGCAAGGCGGCTTGGCGCCGTCGTCACCGCCACTGACGTGCGCCCCGCAGCCAAGGAACAGGTCGCCTCGCTTGGCGCAAAGTTTCTGGCGGTCGAGGATGAGGAGTTCAAGGCGGCCGAGACGGCTGGCGGCTACGCCAAGGAAATGTCTAAGGAATACCAGGCCAAGCAAGCGGCGCTGACCGCCGAGCACATCGCCAAGCAGGACATTGTCATCACCACCGCGCTGATCCCCGGCCGTCCGGCGCCGAAGCTGGTTTCAGCCGCGATGGTCGCCTCGATGAAGCCGGGCTCGGTGATCGTCGATCTCGCGGTCGAACGTGGCGGCAATGTCGAAGGCGCCGTGCCCGGGCAGGTGGTGACCACGGCCAGCGGGGTGAAAATCATCGGCCATCTCAACGTACCGGGCCGCGTCGCGGCCTCCGCCTCGCTGCTCTACGCCAGGAACCTTTTTGCGTTCCTCGAGACACTGGTCGACAAGACCACGAAGACGCTTGCCATCAACCGCGACGACGACTTGGTCAAGGCGACGATGCTGACCGATGGCGGGCAGGTTGTGCATCCGGCTTTCATCGGCAAGCCGGCGGTGATGATCGCCTCGGCCGAGCCTGCGAAGCCCGCTGCTGGAGAAAAACCGGCCGCGCCAAAGAAAGCTGCCACATCCAGGAAACTTGCCGCACCCAGGTCGCTCGCTAACAAGCCGAAAGGGATCGCGTGATGGACCAGACCTTGCAGAAAGCCCTTGACCAGCTCGATCAGGCGACCGCCGCCGTCCGTCTCGCTGTGCAGGATCTGGCCACAGCTCCAGGCGGCACCGATGCGGCGGGCGACGCCGCGCACGCTCTGTCCGGCGGGGCGATCGATCCGTTCGTCTTCCGC
>NZ_RZSX01000907.1:0-2433 GCF_004023105.1 Mesorhizobium sp. M5C.F.Ca.IN.020.32.2.1
GGCGATGACGCGCGTGGCTTCTGGTGACAGGCGGAAAGTCAGGCCGGTTTTCGGAATGAGATAATCGGTGGGGCGATAGTCTTCGAGCTTGAAGACCTGGCCGGTGTCCGTGCGCATTCCGTGGGGTTTCCTGTCGATTCCCGCAGCGGCAGGTGGGTCCGCTGGTCTAAGAAATTTGAAGCACGCGCTCTTTACACGAAACCGTCACTCGACAAAACTGGCGCAGTGCCTATTTCAGGCACTCGTTCTCCCATCATCATCGCGAGGCATTCATGACTGTCGTCACACCGAAATTCGGCATGGGCGCCTCTGTGCTGCGTCGCGAGGACCAAGCCTTCATCAAGGGTCTCGGTCGCTACACGGACGACATCCAGCCGGCTGGCCTCCTGCACGGCTACGTCCTGCGATCGCCGGTGGCCAAGGCAAGCTTCACCATCGGTTCGACCGAGGCGGCCAAGGTGGCACCTGGCGTCCATCTGGTGCTGACTGGTGCGGACCTTGCTCATCTCGGCAAGCTGAAATCCGGCGTCATGCAGAGGCAGCCGGACGGCACCAAGGCGCCGACCCGCGACATTCCGGTCCTTTGCTGCGACCGAGTCAATTATGTCGGCGACGCCGTTGCCTTCGTCGTCGCCGACAGCCGCACCCTGGCGCAGGACGCGGCCGAATTGATCGAGGTCGATTACGAGGCCGAGGATGCCGCGTCCGGCACCGCCACGGCGCTTGACGAAGGCACGCCGCTGGTCTGGCCGGAACTCGGCTCCAACCGTGCCTTCAGCTACCACATCGGCGACCAGGCGAAGACCGCGGCGGCATTCGCCAGGGCGACGCATGTCACCCGCATAGAGTTCATCAACAACCGGCTGGTCTGCAACTACATCGAGCCGCGCTCGGCGATCGGCGTGTGGAACACGCAAGAGAATCGCTTCGTGCTGACCACGGGCTCGCAGGGCGTGCATTCCATGCAGTACATCCTGGCCGATGTGTTCAAGATCAGGAAGAACCAGCTGCGCGTCATCACGCCTGATGTCGGCGGCGGCTTCGGACCGAAAAGCTTCGTCTATCGCGAACATCCGCTGGTGCTCGAGGCCGCCAGGCGCCTTGGCCGCCCGGTGAAATGGGCCGGCGACCGCACCGAGCATTTCCTCACCGATGCGCAAGGCCGCGACAATGTCGTGACCGCTGAGATGGCAATGGACAAGGACGGCCGCTTCCTCGGCATGAAGGTCGATCTTCTCGCCAATATCGGCGCCTATGTCTCGCAATACGGCCCATTCATCCCCTATATCGGCGTCACCATGTCGACCGGCGTCTACGACATCCAGGCGCTCGATGTTTCGGTGACCGGCCTCTACACCAATACCTGCCCGGTCGATGCCTATCGCGGTGCCGGCCGCCCGGAAGCAGCATTCCTCCTGGAAAAGCTCGTCGACGCCTGCGCCCACGATCTGGGCTTGCCAGTCGAAGAGATCCGCCGGCGCAATTTCATTCGGCCTGAGCAGTTTCCCTATCGCACGCAGACGGACCGCCTCTATGATACCGGCGAATTCGCAGGCCATATGGACCGCGCCATCGAAGAGGCGGAGTGGCGGACGTTTCCGGAGCGGCTGGCGCAGTCGAAGGTGGCCGGCAAAATCCGCGGCATCGGCATGGCGACTTATATCGAGGCCTGTGCCTTTCCGGGCTCTGAACCGGCCTTTGTCGAATTGAACGGCGATGGCACGGTGACGCTGAAGATCGGCACCCAGACCAACGGGCAGGGGCACGCGACGGCTTATGCGCAGTTCCTCTCGGAAAAGCTTCATCTCGACATCGACAAGATCCATGTCCGCCAGGGCGACACCGACGAACTGAAAGCCGGCGGCGGCACCGGCGGCTCGCGCTCCATACCCCTTGGCGGTGTATCAGCTTCTCGCGCGGGCGAGGATCTGGCCAACAAGATCAAGCGCATCGCAGCGGATGAGTTGGAAGCCTCGGCCGGCGACATCGAATTGTTCAACGGCGTTGCCCGCATCGTCGGCACCGACCGCATGATCGATTTTTCGGCCATCGCCAAGGCCGCCAAGAACCCGGACGATCTCAAGGGCTTTGGAGAATTCGCGCAGGACGAATGCACCTATCCGAACGGCACCCACATCTGCGAAGTCGAGATCGATCCCGACACCGGCATGACGGAGATTGTCCGCTATACGATCGTCGACGATTTCGGCGTCACCGTGAACCCGATTCTGCTGGCCGGCCAGGTGCATGGCGGCGTCGTCCAGGGCATCGGCCAGGCGCTGACGGAGAACACCGTCTATGACGACGACGGGCAGCTGTTGACGGCGAGCTTCATGGATTACGCCATGCCGCGCGCCGACGATTTCCCGTTCTTCCATTTCGAGACCCGCAACGTGCCCTCGACCACCAATGCACTTGGCATCAAGGGAGCAG
>NZ_RZSX01000908.1:0-2431 GCF_004023105.1 Mesorhizobium sp. M5C.F.Ca.IN.020.32.2.1
GCCCGGGTCCGAACGACATGCCGCAGCCGAGTTGGCCTGGTGGCGCCTTCAACATCTCTTTCATCACGAACATGACGGTCGCGGACGACATGTTTCCGTACTGGCGCAACACCTCGCGCGATGGCTCCAGCGCGGTGGGTGCAAGCTTCAGGGCCCTTTCGACGGCGTCGAGAACCGAACGTCCGCCCGGGTGCACGGCCCAGAGGTCGATCGCCTCGGTCGGCCGATCGCCGAGGATGGCATCTTGGTTGCTCCGCAACGCCTCATGGATCGCTGCTGGAACCTGGCCGGAAAGGACCATTTCGAAGCCGTGGTCGCGAATGCTCCAGCTCATCAGATCCCGCCGCTCGTTCGCCACGATACAGTAAAAGCTTTCGAGCTCGATGCCGTGCGGCTCGGCGGTGACGAGCGCAGCCGCGCAGCCGTCGCCCCAGAGGCAGAACGACAGCAGCTTTTCCAGCCCGCTGGATTCCCGCAGATGCATCGTGCAAAGTTCAATATTGACCAGCAGGACCCTCGCCTGCGGGTCGGAGCGGACGATGTGGCGGGCAAGCTTGAGGCCATTGATCGCCGCGTAGCAGCCCATGAACCCGATCATCGTGCGTTCAACCCTTTCCGGCAGGCCGCATCGCGCAACCAGCTCCAGGTCGATGCCCGGCGCTGAAAAACCGGTGCAGGTGGTAACGATAAGGTGGGTGATGCCGGAAACGCCGCCACCAAGCTCTAATCCCTCGACGCCTTTTTTCGCCAGAACAGGTGCGGCATCTCCGAACATTGCCATTCTCTCGGCCGTTCCAGGAAAGGCGCCCCGGATGAACCTCCCGGCCAGGTCTGCTGACGGTCCTTCGGGGTCGCTGGCCGGTGCAAAGCAGGAATAGCGGTGCTCGATGCCGGCAAGGTCAGCCATGCGTTTAAAAATTCTTCGGCGATCGGCCGCAAGCAGGGAGGCCGCGAAACGCAGATAGAATTGATGAACCTCGTGCTCCGGCACCGCTGTCGCGATCCGGTTGATATACGCTTTGGCCGGCATATTCTGTCTCCTCGGCGTGTGCACTATTTGGGGCCACCGCCGGAGGTTGTTTGGTCATCGGCACCAGATGTCGGACATCAGGTTTTGAGTGTTGTTCGATGAACGTTTCTGAGACTTGATTTCATCCCGAGGTTCAGCATGTGCGGTTGCCGGGCGATGCTGCGGTTCGCCGGTACTAGGAACATAGGCTCCATTACCGAGGCGTCCACCAGGAGCCCGCGCTTCGGGCCGAGGCGCCATTGCGTCCGGCCCTCACCGGGCACGGCCTTTTTGCTGATCGATGGAACACTAGGGCACACTAACAGTTGTAGGATGACAGCGAATATCTCTTGGATATTGGCTGCTGGCTCGGGGCCAGACCCCGGTTGGCCCGCGCTCTTCCAGAGCGGGCTTCCCCGATCCCAGCCGGCTTGAAGCCCAATTTTGGGAACAATGGCCAGCTGCCATAAGGGTCGCGGTAAAGACAAGGAGAGCTGTCATGAACAACATCATCTGGCTGGTCGGGGCCATCGTTATCGTAATAGCGATACTTAGCTTCCTTGGCCTACGTTAGGATTCGCCTTTAGCGAAATCCGACGCGTGAGTAGGTAGTTACTTGGGACGGCTCTGGAACCCACATGGGGTCCGCAGGCCTAGCAGCTATCCGCGCTAACGACCCCGCTCCTTCACCGGGCGAAGGTCCCTGCCCAATCGATACCATCCAAGACCCAGTGCTCTCATTTGACGCCGCGTCTCCTGCCCTTGAGCGGGTGACGTCTCCGTCCGCTCAAGTTTGCGGCTGCGGCGCGTGAAAATCACCCTCGGGCGGTTGACCTTCCAGCTGCTGGAAGGTCTATTTTCCTTGCGAACGGAGATTTTCATCATGAACATTGGCATCGCATCCGAGAAATCCGGGCTGCCGTCCAAGACTATACGCTACTACGAGGACATCGGGCTTTTGCGCCCGGCCCGGACAGACAACGGCTATCGCGACTATTCGGTAGCCGACATCCACCGCCTCCGGTTTCTGCAGCGCTCGCGCAGCCTGGGTTTTTCGGTCGACGAATGCCGCCAGTTGCTGTCGCTCTATCAAGACAAGGACCGCGAGAGCGCCGACGTCAAATCTATCGCCGAAGCCAAGCTGGTGGAGATCGACAGGAAGATCGCCGAACTCGTGGGATTGCGCGGCCTGCTGCATCATCTGGTCGAGCACTGTCACGGCGACGAGAGGCCGGACTGCCCAATCATCGACGAATTGGCGGGAGAGGGCGTGGTTCAGTGAAATGGACCGCCGCCGCGGTGATGCTGTCGCTTGCCTGCGCCTCCGCGGTGGTGGCCGCGGCCGGACCTGACCCAATCGTCGCGACGCGCCAGTCCTCGATGAAGGAGATGGCCGCTGCCGCAAAGACGATCGCCGGGATG
>NZ_RZSX01000909.1:0-2430 GCF_004023105.1 Mesorhizobium sp. M5C.F.Ca.IN.020.32.2.1
GCCATCATCTTCGCCGGCTATGTCGGCGGCGCCGTGCTGAAGACACGCGACCATGCTGCAATGGGCGAGGCACTCTGGATCGTCGCCGCGGCGGCATTCGGGGGATCGATCGCGCTCATCGGCCAGATGTATCATTTGTCCGGCGACGAGGCATCGGCCTTGATCACCTGGGGCGCTGGCACGGCCTTGGCTGCGGTTGCGCTGCGCTCGAACCCGTTGACAGTCGCTGCTGTCGGCATTGCCGATGCCTGGCTGTTCCTGAAGGGGTTCGATTATTTCAGTCGCGCGGAATTTCCGCATCTTTTCGTCGTCATGGCGAGTGTGTTGTTCGCCATTTCGTTCTGGAGCCGCAGCCAGGCGGCACGCCACCTGATCATCCTGTCGGTCATCTTCTATCTCGTGCTGTTGTTTACGGAATACGAAACACTGCAGGTCGCTGTGCCGCTCGTCGTCGTGTCGGTGCTGCTTTTCTCGGCTGCGATCTTCGCTGCCGAGCCCGTCGACTGGATACTGCAGCTGGGCGGTCGGCTGCCCTTGCACGCGCTGGTCGGATTTCTCACCGGCCTGGCGATGATCCAGTTCGAATTAGCCGATTTAAGCAGCTACAACAGCGGCTTTGCCATTGCCTCGGCCGTTGCGCTTGCCGGCATTGTCGCGGCAATCGTGCTGGGCGGACGCGACAGCAGGGGCATGCGCTGGGTTGCCTATGCCGGCTTCGCCTTCGAACTCGCCATCATCTATGTGGTGATGTTGCAGTCGATGCTCGACACGGCAGGCTTCTTCCTGGCGGCAGCTGTGCTTCTCGGCATCCTTGCCTTTGTCATCCTCCGCGTGGAAAAGCGCATGAGGGCCCCGAGCGTGGAAGGAGCGGCATGATGACCGGTATACGGCTGATCATTTCGGCGGTGGTGCTGGCGCTCATCCAGATCGGCTTCCTGAGCTGGATCATCGCTGGTCGGGCGGCGATCCTGCGCGACGGCAGGCAAGTGCTGCTTAAGGTCGAACCGATCGATCCGCGCGATCTGCTGCGCGGCGACTTCATTCGCCTTGGCTACGATATTTCGCGCATACCGGTGAAGCTGATCGCCAACATTCCAGCCGGCAAGCTCACGAGCGACGACACGCCAATCGTCGTCCGGCTGAAGCAGGGCGCCGACGGCTATTGGCAGGCGACAGCGGCCTGGTTCGGGCACGCGCCGGCGCCGGCAGCATCCGACGAAACCGATATCGTCGGGCATGTGTCCGCGGGGTGGGATCTCAGCGCAGCCACCACCATAGCGCCGGATTACGGCATTGAACGTTTCTACCTGCCGGAAGGCGAGGGAATAGCGATCCAGGACGATATGCGGGTGCGGCCGTTCGGCGTCCGCGTCGCACTCGCAGCCGATGGCGCCGCGCAGATCAAGGCGCTGATGGACGGCGACAAGACGCTGTTCGAGGAACCACTTTATTAGAATTGGCCCGGATTAGAATTGGGAAAGCGTGGCCGCTCGGACAGCATCAAACATGACAACTATCCTGACGACACGAGAAGACATAAATCTCAGCTCTGTTTTCCGCGTCGCCTGGAAGAAAGACACGGTGCAAATCAGCGGCAAGGCTTTGCAGCGCATCGCAGAGTGTCGCGCGTCGTTCCTGCGTCTTATCGAAACCGACCCTGTGCTGGTCATCTATGGCGTAACCACCGCCATGGGAGAACTCGCGAGTAGGCGGCTCGAACTTGGCGAGCGGGATCGCCATGCGCGCATCAAGGCGTTCGCAGCCGCCACATCATTCGGCGAGCCTTTGCCAGATCGCGTGGTGAGGGCGATCGTGCTCGCCCGTCTGACGAATTTCCTCGAAGGAAATGCCGCGACTGCACCGCGTATGGCGCTCGCCGTCGCCGCGATGCTGAACGGCGGACCCATGCCCATGGTGCCATCCTGCGGCCAGGGCGGCGCCGGTGAAATCCTCGCTCTTTATCCGCTCTTTGCAGAGCTTTCGACGCGCTTCGACCTGGAAATCAAGGAACGGGGATCCCTGATCAATGGCTCGCCCTGCGCTGCCGCACTCGTGGCCGATGCCGCCTTGGCGGCGCGCCGTCGCGTTCGCCTTGCCGAAAAGGTCTTTGCGCTTTCGATCGAAGCGTTTCGCGCGCCGCTCGAACATTACGATCCGGCGCTCGACGCGCTTTGGGGCGATGAACACGAAGCAGCGGCCCTGCGGGGATTGAGGGAGTTTCTTGCCAGTACCGGCACCGGGCGCCGCAATTATCAGGCGCCGGTCAGCTATCGCATCGTCCCTCGCATTCTGGGGCACGCGCATCGCGCGCTGGCATCGGCGGAGCGGGCGGCCACTGTGTCGCTCGCCTCGATATCAGACAACCCGGTCTACATACCGCCTGGCGACGGGCATCCGCTCGGGCGCTGCATCAGCACGGGCGGCTATCAC
>NZ_RZSX01000090.1:0-11430 GCF_004023105.1 Mesorhizobium sp. M5C.F.Ca.IN.020.32.2.1
ACATTTCGGAAAGCCTCGACAATATTTCCGTGCCGCTCGGCGAAGATACGGGAAGCTTCGACTTCCCGGCATTTGCCTTCTCTAAGACGAAGCGGACCAAGCCGAACCAGATCTCGCCGGGCTGGTGAAAAACCCCCGCAATTGGCCGGCACCGGACACACCCGTCTTGACGCGGACGGACAACCGCCCCCCAATCGGCCAATGAGCGACGCAGTATCCGAATCACGCACCAACGCCACTGAATACACGGTGAGCGAGATTTCCGGCGCGCTGAAGCGCACGGTCGAGGACGTCTTCGGCAATGTGCGGGTGCGCGGCGAAATATCAGGCTATCGCGGGCCGCATTCCTCCGGCCACGCCTATTTCTGCTTGAAGGACGACCGCGCACGGCTCGACGCCGTGGTCTGGAAGACCACGATGAGCCGGCTGAAGTTCCGCCCCGAAGAGGGCATAGAGGTGATCGCCACCGGCCGGCTCACCACCTATCCTGGAAAGTCCAACTACCAGATCGTCATCGACAATCTGGAGCCGGCCGGCGCCGGAGCGCTGATGGCGCTGCTGGACGAGCGCAAGCGCCGGCTGCAGGCCGAAGGCCTGTTCGATGCCGGCCGCAAGCGCTTGCTGCCATTCATGCCGCGCGTCATCGGCGTCGTCACTTCGCCGACAGGCTCCGTCATTCGCGACATCATCCACCGGATCAAGGACCGGTTTCCGCTGCACGTGCTTGTCTGGCCGGTGCGGGTGCAGGGCGAGACGGCAGGCGCCGAAGTGACCGCTGCCGTCAACGGCTTCAACGCACTGGCGCAGGATGGCATTATTCCGCACCCCGACGTGTTGATCGTGGCGCGCGGCGGCGGCAGCCTGGAGGACCTTTGGGGGTTCAATGACGAGGGGCTGGCCCGCGCCGTCGCCGCCTCGCGCATTCCGGTGATCTCCGCTGTCGGCCATGAAACGGACTGGACGCTGATCGACCTGGCGGCGGATGTGCGGGCGCCGACACCGACGGGGGCTGCTGAGATCGCCGTGCCGGTCAAAGTCGACCTCGAAGCGACGCTTGCCGGTCTTGGCGCGCGGCTGAAGACCGCGGCATCGCGCAATTTCGAGCGCAAGCGCCAGGCGGTCCGTGCCGCTGCCCGGGCGCTGCCCTCGCCCGACCAGTTGCTGGCGCTGCCGCGCCGGCGTTTCGACGAGGCGACCAGCCGGCTGGGCCGGGCGCTGTCCGTCAGCGTCCAGCGCAAGCGAGCTAGGCTTCAAGCGCAGCGGCTGACGCCGGCCACCCTGTCGCGACGCATGAACGAGGCCCGCACGCTGGCCGGCCGCGACCTCGCCCGCGCGCAAGCGGCGTTCTTCGCCATCGTGCGCGAGCGGCGAACGCGGCTTTCGCGCGCCGCGGCGCGGCTGTCGCCGGCGCCGATCGCAAGGCGGCAGAAATTGCAGGCAGATGGCCTGGCGGCGCTGTCGCGTCGACAGGACCGGGTGATTTCCGTACGGCTCGAGCGCTTCCGCGGGAAATTGACCCAGGCCGACCGGCTGCTGGCCACGCTGTCGCACAAGGCGGTGTTGGCGCGTGGCTTCGCCTTGGTGAAAGACGCCGACGGCGCGGTGATCAAGCAAGCGGCGGAAGTGGTGCCGGGTATGGCACTTTCGCTGGAGTTTGCCGACGGGACCGCCGATGCGGTTGCGACCACCGGTGCCGCGCGGCCGAAAACAACTGCTAAGCCGGCCGCCAAAGCCAAGGAGCGTGGCAATCAAGGCTCCCTGTTCTGAGTGGCAATGATTTCTGAGTGCCTATGATTTCTGAGCCCGCATGACCGACAATCATCACCAGACGACGCCTTCCGGCAGGCCACGCGCGCGAGCCTTCGGCATAAGTTTTGACGGCACGCCTGGGCCGTTCAACGCCATCACCGATGTGGCTGGCGTTGCGGTCGGTTATTCGACGCTGATTTTGGGCGATGGTGCGCTGGTGGTCGGCAAGGGACCGGTGCGCACCGGCGTGAGTGCTATCCTGCCGAGACCGCGCGCCGATCTCGCCACGCCGGTTTTTGCCGGCATCTTCAGCCAGAACGGCAATGGCGAATTGACCGGCTCGCACATCATCGAGGAAACCGGTGCCTTCAATTTTCCGATCACCATCACCAACACGCATTCCTGCGGCGTTTCACGCGACGCAACGCTGCGCTGGATGCAGCGCGTGCTGCCGGCCGCGCTCGACAGCGGCTGGGGCCTGCCGGTGGCGGCGGAAACCTATGACGGTTTCCTGAACGACATCAACGGCCACCATCTCAGGTTCAAGCATGTCGCCGCGGCACTCGATGGCGCGACCAGAGCATCGATCGAGGAAGGCAGCGTCGGCGGCGGCACCGGCATGATCGCCTTCGGTTTCAAGGCAGGCTCCGGCACGGCATCGCGCCTCGTCGAATGGCACGGCCGGCGCTACACGGTCGGCGCGTTCGTGCAGGCGAATTTCGGCAAGCGGAGCAATTTTGTCATTCGCGGCTTGCGTGCCGGGCCCGATCTCGTGGAACCGGCTATCCGCGAAAGCACGCCGCGCGCCGAAAAGGGCTCAATCATCGGGATCGTCGCCACCGATGCGCCGTTCATGCCGCATCAGTTGAAGCGGCTGGCCCGCCGGGCGCCGCTCGGCGTCGCCATGACCGGCGGCTTCGGCTATCATAGCTCGGGCGATATTTTCCTGGCCTTTTCGACCGCCAACCGCGAGGCGGCACTGGCGCCGTCAGGCCGCATCGCCAGCGCCGATTTTATCCCGGATACCGACATCGATCCGTTCTTCGACGCCGTGATCGAGAGCGTGGAGGAGGCGATCCTCAATGCGCTGGTCGCCAATGACGACATGACCGGGCGCGACGGCAATTTCGTGCCGGCGCTGCCGAAGGCATGGCTCAAGGGCAACTTCAGGGCAAGCCAGGGAAAGTAGGACTGGGGCGTGTCACACGTCGCACAGGTCTTGGAAATGGTTGAGCCTGGTAATAGATGCCTTTCGCCGGGTCGGCATGTCACTCGGCAGGCCTGTCCGAGTTCTTTTCGTCCTGGTCGGCCTCAGCCGCCTCTTCCAGCTTCGACGCTATAAGCTCCTGAATGTCGCCGACCTCTTCCTGGATATCCTCCAGCGGTATGCCGGCTTCAGCCGCCTTGGCGGCGCATTCCCTGGCGAGGGTCTCGGCCTGCTCCTCGATCCTGTCCAGCGAGGGCTGGCAGTGGACCTTTTCGCCGATCCACCCTTGCAAGAACTCGATCGCGTGTTCGCTCATGCTGCTGTTCCCTGGCGGCTGCGCCGGTTGGTAATCATAAACGCCGGTATCCCCGAAAAGATGCACGATCCCATTCCAACCGAGTCGTCGCCGTCCGGCAAGCCGATCTTGCCCAACCTCCACAGAGCTGACGTGAATCGAAGGTTCAAGGAGCACATTCTAATTGTTGAGGCGATTCTATTTTCTTGAGGAGACTGGCACCGTTGGCTGGGATCATGTCCCGGATCGCACCATTGTTTCTACTTGCTTTTTTCCGGTATTCCAGTCAATTTGTATGACAATAGGTGTCACAATACGTGGCACGTTTGCGGCGCCATTCGCTGCGCACCCCTAGAGCACGCGGCCAAAGCCGCCGCTATATAGTGAGATCCTCAGGTAATGTCGACTCTGCTCGCCATCCTGCTTGTTTCCGCTGCGCCGAGCGCACCTGGATGGCGTATTATCATCATCGGGTGCGGGCATACTTCACCGGGAATCGACCGAGCGCTTCGAGGTGCTGAGCAGCTAGGCGCGATAGCCTATGCCGGCGATCTTGCCGCGGGTCGCTTCTCGCCAAAGAGTTGCCGGCTGGCGGCCCGGGAGGCTGATTTCCTCGGCAAGTGAGCTGTTTCAAATAATCGAAAAGTTCGGCTTATCCGCCAACCATGAGCTTGACGACTTCGTCATGGTTGGTTTCCGAGATCTTGCGCTCGCCAGCCTGAACGCCGCGGCGCAGCACGACGATGCGGTCGGAAACGGCGAAAATATCCTGCAGATTGTGCGAGATGAAGATCACGCCCCGCCCTTGTGCCTTGAGTTGGTGGATGAGCGAAATGACCTTGCGCTGCTCCGGTACGCCGAGGGCCGCGGTCGGTTCGTCCATGATCAGGATCTGCGCGTCCCAATAGACGGCCCGGCCGATGGCTACAGCCTGCCGTTGACCGCCGGAGAAATTGCTGACCGGGGCGTCGAGCCGGCTGACATGGAAGTCCAGCCGTCCCATGGTCTGCTTGGCGGCGACGGCCATGGCCTTGCGATCGAGCACCGGCAGGAAACCGAAGGCCTTGCGCATGGGTTCACGGCCGAGAAAGATATTGGCGCCAATGGACAAATTGTCGGCGAGAGCGAGATCCTGGTAAATGGTCTCGATGCCTTTTTCGCGCGCCTCCTGAGGCGTCGTGAACGTGACCGGCTGCCCTCTCAGCAGAATTTCACCGCCGGTCGGCTGAAAGACGCCCGATATCGCCTTGATCAGCGTCGTCTTGCCGGCGCCGTTGTCGCCCGCCAGCGCCACCACTTCACCCGGCCGCACGGCCATGGAGAAATCGTTCAGCGCCTGCACCGCACCGAAATGCTTGGAAAGGTGTCGGACTCCGAGAAGAGGGGTGGTTTGTTCGGAACTATTCATCCTGGCGAGCTCCACTGAACCGGCGCTGCGCCTGGTCGATTAGGACGGAGATAATGATGACGAGGCCGACGGCGATGAACTGCCAGAACGGCTCGACATTGACGAAAACCAGCCCGTATTGAATGACCGCGATCACCAAGGCGCCGGCAACCGTCCCGAAGATGGTGCCGGAGCCACCGAACAGGCTGGCGCCGCCGATCACCACGGCTGCGACGCTGTCGAGCAGCAAGGGTTCGCCGGCCTGGGCGGCGCCCGCGGTGAAGCGCGCTGCATAGAGCGCGCCCCCGAGGCCGGCGCACATCGCCGAAAGCACGTAGAGGCGCAGGATATGGCCCCTGATGTCGATACCGGCGCGACGTGCCGCCTGCACATTGGCGCCGATAGCGTAGTTGTGCTGGCCGAACCGGGTCTGGCTCAGGATGTAGTGCATCACGACGACGAAGACGGCGGCGATGATGACGAGATAGGGGACACCGTAGAGCCTGCCGTTGCCAAGCAGCGCGAACCAGGAATTCTGGACCGGCACTGTCGTGCCGCCGGCCAGCAGGAATGCAGCGCCGCGCGCCACGCCGAACATGCCAAGCGTGCCGATGAAGGGTGGAATTCTGAGGCGCGAGATCAGCAAGCCGTTGATTAGGCCAGGCACGCCGGCGACAAGCACGGCCGCCAGAATGCCCAACATCATGGCCAGAGGCACCGGCATGGCGACGCCAGCCATATTCGTGGCGTGGGCCGCGACGACGGCCGCGAGACCCATGATGAAGCCCAAGGAGAGGTCGATCCCTCCCGAAATGATGACGAAGGTCTGCCCGGTCGCCAGCAGCAACGGCGCCACGGCAAATATCGCAATGGACTGCACGTTGAACGGGTTGAGCACGAAGGTCGCGCCGAAGGAGAGCCTCGACCAAACCTCGAAACAGATGATCAGGCCGGCGAGGAACAGCCAGGCGCGTCCCTCGGCGATGCGTGCGAGCCAGCTCCTGGCCGGGTCACCGTGATCCGCCTGAGGAGCGACATGCGTTTCGGTTGGTGATGTTGAAGTCATGAATGGTTCCGATCCGCAGCGCGGCCTCCGTCAAACAGGGCCAAAGAGACCCGGCGCAGGTCTCCTTCCGGCAGGCCGGAAGGAGACGGGCTGGACTTATTCGGAATAGAGGTACTTCGAGATGTTGGGGTCGGCGATATTGGCCTTGTCCATGATCGTAAAGCCGGTGCCGATCGCAACCGGGATCGACTGGCCGGTCAGATGGGCATAGGCCGACACGACGCCGAAATAGCCGATTTCCGCGGGATGCTGAGCAATCGCTACGTCGACAAGGCCAGTGTTGATGTTGTCGACAATGCTGGTCGGCGCGTCGAACGCCACGACCTTGACGATGCCGGTCTGCCCGGCCTGCTGGACGCCATTGGCCGCGCCGAGCGCCGAGAACAGATTTGCGCCGAACACGCCAACGAGATCGGGATTTCGCGCGAACACAGCCTGCAGTTGCGAGGCGGCCTTGTTGGCGTCGTTGTCGTTGAACTGGGTCTCGAGCACGGTGATGCCGGGATGGTTGGCCGCCATCTCCTTCTTGAAGCCCTCCTCACGCTGGTCGGTGGTCGAAATGCCAGGCTTGACGTTCGAAACGTAAACCTTGCCCTTGTCGCCTATGGCCTTGGCCAATGCCCGCGCGGCGATCTCGCCGCCCAGAATGTTGTCCGAGGCAATATAGGACAGTGGGAAATCCGCCTCGCCGGCGCCGGTCTGGTAGACGCCGCTGCCAATGAAAGTGTCGACAGTGATCACCGGAATGCCGGCATCATTGGCCTTGCGCAGCGGCTCGACCAATTGCACCTTGTCGGTCGGCGCGATCAGGATCGCGTCGGGCTTCTTGGCGATAACCGCGTCAAGCACGGGGACTTGCGTTACCGGATTGAAATCCGGGGCGCCCTGGAAAACCAGGGTCACACCAAGGGCATCGGCTGCCGCCTGGGCTCCCTTGCGCATGGTGATGTAGAAGCCGTCGGTGGTGAGACCCGGAATGAGCGCAACGGTGAACTTCTTGTCCTGCGCCAAAGCGGGCGTGATCAGCGCCGTTGCGCAGATGGCGAGAGCCGCCAGGGCGGCAACAATCTTCTTCATTAACATCCTCCTCAGGTGTGGGCAGATTTGCCGTTGCGATCGACATTGGAATGGCTGTCAATTCGTTCCGGCTATGTGAAGTGCTGGCGGCGAGAGACAGGTTCGCCTGCTTGCTGTTATGGGCAGCTTTCCTCCCGAGCGCCCCCCAGTCGTTAGATCAGCCAGTCGAAACCGACCGGCATGATGCGCAGTCCCATTCCTGGCCTCCGCAAGATGCAGGGAACAGCGCCGCTCGACGCGCATGCGTGCCTAGCCGCAAGGTTGTAACACTTTGCTGAAAGAAATTGCAACTGGGTATTTCCGGGATCGAAACGCTTTCAAACCGGTCACCATCTGTCAGCCCGGCCGGGGCCCTCACGCAGACTATTGCCCCAACTCTTTGGC
Organism: Mesorhizobium sp. M5C.F.Ca.IN.020.32.2.1; assembly: GCF_004023105.1. Classification (NCBI taxonomy): domain Bacteria; kingdom Pseudomonadati; phylum Pseudomonadota; class Alphaproteobacteria; order Hyphomicrobiales; family Phyllobacteriaceae; genus Mesorhizobium; species Mesorhizobium sp. M5C.F.Ca.IN.020.32.2.1. The sequence continues at coordinate 7,166 of NZ_RZSX01000090.1, forward strand.
GACACAACTGATGATTTCGCGGCGGCGGGCTGGCGAGCCGCGTTGGTGTCAATCAGTTTGGATCGATCAAGGGTGCCGAGGTCACGCATCGGCTTGCCCGCAACTATCGGGGCAAGAGGGCCTCGAGGACGGCCTGGGCCGTCTTCGTGTCCGTTACCAGAGCGTTGATCAGCCTGGCGCGGACGGCACCGATGATGGCCGTCGCCTTCTCCGGCGAGGCGGCAACGCCGATCACCAGGGAGACGGCTCGAAGCTGGGCCGGCGACATCGCGATCATCCGGCTCTCCCCTTCCCACGGGATAAGGTTACCTTCGGCGTCGAAATAATGGCGAATGACGTCTCCAGCCGCATGAAACAGGGCCTGTTCGCTCAGCGTGGCCGCGCTCGCCTCAGGCGGGTTGTTGGCATGGGGCAGGCCGATACCGACGATCGCAACCTCGGTCCGGTCCCAAAGCGCGACGCTGTCGCGGATGGTCGCATCGCCGAGGAAGACCTCACGCAATTCGGAGGACGGCAGATAGGGCGCATGAATGAAATGCGGCGTCCCGCCGAACTCTTCGGCGGCGAGCCGCACAAACTCGTTGATCTGAAAATGCGGCGCCTGCTGCTGCATACCGCCGGTGGCAGCGACGGTCAGAACGCCGGGAATGCGCGGCAGGCCTGCCTGGATCACCTCGCGAATGGCTCGCCCCCAGCCAATGGCGACCACCGAGCCGGCCGTCAGCTCCGCTTGCTTGATCAAGGCGCCGAGCGGCGCAGCGAGGGCCGTCAGCGCACCGGCTGCCGGCGTTTCGATGACCGCCGCGTCGCGAAGTCCGAGTCCCTCGATCAGTTGCGTGGTGATGCCTTCGGGCGTTGCAAGGTCGAGAACCTCGATCCTCACAATGCCCTCTGCTCTCGCCCGCTGCAGGAGGCGCGATATGGTCGCGGTTGAGACACCAAGCCGCCGCGCGATATCGACCTGCGACATGTCAGCCTCATAGTGCAGTTTGGCGACCGTATGCAGCATCGTCCGCGATGCGGCTGCATCTTGTGCGGGAGGGACAGCCAGCTTGCAATTCCTTTCAGCAATGTGTTACAGACCTCGACCGATGGCAGTTATCGCGCAAATTCGGCTGACTCGCAACGTGGGCTCGTTTCCACGGCAAATTGCGGGCCAAGGTCAAATTTTCTCGGGTCGATAGTGCATCAAAGCGGCAAATTCTCCTGCCGACAGGCAGGTAAGAACCAAACCTTTCTTGTTCCACGGATTTGCGCCTTGGTGAATGGGCGCCAACATCGGAAAGACCCATGACAAAGATGACGACCGCAGAGTTGCGCGGGTACCAGCAGATATGCGGCCAAGACGGGGCCATCATGGCCATCGCCTGTGACCAGCGCGGCGGCATGCGAACCTTGCTTGCGACGGATCCTGCAGAACAGGCCAAGATCACCAACGACATGCTCGGCGACACCAAGTCGGACATCACGCGATACCTCGCCAGCCAGGCGTCCTGCGTGCTGCTCGACCCGCTCTGCGCGGTGCCGCGGGTTGTCGATGAAGGGGTGCTGAACCGCGATACGGCTCTGCTCATCGGCCTCGATGCCTCGGGCTTCGACGTCTCGCCCGCCGGTTACCGCCTGTCGCGCCTCGCTCCCGGCATCGGCGCACGCCGCGTCCGCGAGCTCGGCGGCACCGGCGGCAAAATCATGGTCTATCTCAGGGCGGACAGGCCTGAGGCGAATGAGCACAATGTCGCTATTCTGCGCCAATGCATCGCCGACTTCGCGCAAGAGGACCTCCTGCTCGTCGTCGAGTTCCTGACCTATCAGGTCGAAGGGGAAAGCCTCGAAGACTATACGGCCAAAATCCCCTGGCTCGTCGAAGAGGGCACCCGGATTTCGCTGGAATGCGGGGCAAAGGTGCTCAAGCTTCCTTATCCCGGAACGCCGGAAGCCTGCGCCAGGATCAGCAGCATGGCTGGCGAGGTGCCATGGGCGGTCCTCTCCGCCGGCGTCAACCACGCAACATTCCTGGGCCAGGTCGAGATGGCGATGAGGAACGGCGCGTCAGGCGTGATCGCCGGCCGGTCGCTGTGGAAGGACTGCATCTCGCTTGACCGTGACATTCAGCGGGAAAGGCTTAAGACCATCGCAGTGTCGAGATTGCGCGAGCTTCAGGCGGTGATCGGAAGCTACCGGCAGAAAGCCGCTTAGTCCATGACAGGACGTCATGCCTCTGACCATGATCCGAAAAGTGGGGACCGGTTTTCGGAGAAGATCATGGTCAAACAAAGAGATAGAGCCCCATTTCGAATTAGTCGAAATGGAACAGGCTCTAGTTCGATGGCTATAGGAATCGATATCGGCGGCACCAATCTGCGCGCCGCCCGTATTTCCGGCACGGGCGAAATCCTCGACCGCATTTCCGAGAAAAGCGCGCCGGACCCGGAGCTTGTGCTCTCCCGGATCGCCGAAATGGTGCGCCGGCTCGACTCCCCCGAAGTTGCGGCCATCGGCATCGGCGTCCCAGGACGCGTCGATGCGCGGCTTGGCGCGGTCTTGTCCGGAGGCTATGTCAACCTCGCCTCGGTCTCCCTGGCGCAACGACTGGAAAGCCTGGCGGACAAGCCCGTGGTGATCGACAATGATTGCAACATGGCACTGATCGCGGAAATGGCTCTCGGTGCCGCCAGAGGCCATGAAAGCATCGTCATGTTCACGATCGGGACCGGCATTGGCGGTGCCGTGGTCCAAGACCGGCGGATCGTCCGCGGCAAGGGGACGGCGGGGCAGCTCGGCCACATCACCGTCGACATATCAGGCGAAGCGTGCGTCTGCGGCCGGCGCGGCTGCGTTGAAACCACCAGCTCAGGCACAGCGCTTGGCCGTCACATCGCGCGGGCAGGCCTCGGTCCGGATGTTTCGGTCGATCAGCTTTTTGGCCGGGATGCGGGCGGCGACGCGCTGGCGCGCGGCATACTGGAAGCCTGGGCCGGGCCGCTGCGTGCGGCAATCGATACGACCGTGGCCATGTTCGCCCCTGACCTGGTCCTGCTCGGCGGCGGACTTGGCCTGGCGGCCCACCGGGCGCTTGCCAGAGCTCCCGCCTTGGCTCCGTGGTACCAATGCCCGGTGGAATCGGCGCAACTGGGCGACGACGCAGGCGTCATCGGCGCCGGTCTGCAAGCGCTCGCGACGAAGGCGGCAGTCGCGCCCGTGTCCTTGCCATCTGCCGGGCTCAACCCCGGCTGGCGTGCTGTGCCCGCCAGGCGCGCCGTGCCCAGCCGGCGCGCCGTGCTCGTCAACGGCATCCCCGCCAGCGGCAAAAGCACGGTCTCGTGCGGTATCGCCGAGCGCATGGGTTGGCCGTTGCTCGCGCTCGATACCATCAAGAACCCGTTCCTCGAAGTGCTCGGCGGCGGTGATCGCGAATTCAACCGGACGCTCGGCCGCGCCAGCTACCAAGCCATCTGGTCGGTCGTCGGCGAGGCTCCGGCGGGCACCATATTTGTCGTCGACGCCTGGTTCGGCTTCCAACCGCGCCAGGTGCTCGAGGATCACCTGCGAAGCGCCGGCGTCGAGCAGACCGCCGAAATCTGGTGTCATGCTCCCGGCGAGGTTCTTGCCGAGCGCTATCGCGCACGGCTCGACCAGCGTCCCGCCGGCCATCCGGGAGCGGCCTACATCCCCGAACTGATAGAACTGGCCAAGCGCGCCGAGCCGCTGCGGCGCGGACCGCTGTTTGACGTCGACACGACCAAACCGATCGCTTTCGATGCCATCACACAATGGTTGCAGGCGACGATAGCGGCTGACACATAGGCAGCGCGGCCGCCTACCTCCGGATCCACAATCCGAGTGCAGCCGTTGATTGGCTTTTTTGCCATTATGTTACCCCGGTGCCTGCCCGCCCTGTCTCGACAATCGTTCCCGAAATACCTGTCAGGATGGCTTGCCGCCTTGAGCGGGCGCGCGTTTGTGTAAGCGGATTCGCGCACTCCCAGTGGAACAAGAATTGCTCCACACCGTTCAAGCTAAGCAATCCGTTGCGGCGGCAATGAAGCGCCATAGCGGAGTTTGCTTGGAGGTAATATGAGAAAGCAACTTTCCTCGGCCGCGGCAGGCATCCTTCTTCTCGTTGGCGTCAGCGCCGCCGCCGCTCAGGACGTCATTATTCAACCCGAGCAGGATACTGTGATTCGGGAATACGTGAAAAAGAAACCGATGGCATCCATCAGCCTTCTCGGCGTGGAGCTCAACATCGGCACAGCTCTGCCCGATAC
>NZ_RZSX01000910.1:0-2426 GCF_004023105.1 Mesorhizobium sp. M5C.F.Ca.IN.020.32.2.1
GTTACTGACGGCTCGCCGGCGGCAAAAGCCGGGATTGAAACCGGCGACGTCGTCACCAGCTTCGCCGGTCAGCAGATAAAGGATCCCAAGGACCTGTCGCGTGCCGTTGCCGACGTCTCGCCCGGCGCCACGGAAACGCTCGATGCCTGGCGCAAAGGAAAGAATCTCGAAATTTCCGTCGACGTCGGGCGCAATGGAGACGATGTGCAGACGGCATCGGTGGGCGGCGGACCAGAGGCACCGTCCGCACAGCCGGGCCTTCGTTCGCCTGCGATCGGCCTCGGTCTGATGGACGTCACCCCGGATGTCCGACAGGCGATGAATCTGGCGCCCAACCAGCGCGGCGCGCTGGTCGAGAGCGTCAATCCCGACAAGGCGGCCTCGGCTTCCGGTATCCAGCCGGGCGACATCATCGTCGCCGTCAATCAGGCGACGGTGCGGGACGCCAGGCAGGCAGACCAGGCGATCGCGCAGGCCGGAAAGGCTGGCAAAAAGTCCGTGCTCCTGCTCGTCGAACGCGGCGACGCGCAGATGTTCGTCGCCGTGCCCTTCGCTAATGGCTGAGGCGGCGCATTGCCGCGAGGCCGCGGCCAAGATTCTGGTTGCCCGCCAGAGCATCTTCGAGAAGACTGGTGAAGGCCGACAGACGGCCTGATGCACACGGATGTTTTGATGGTCACCCGCGGCTTCTCTTCAGGACGAAAGCCCCCGACGGATGCGGATGCGCGCATTCCGCCGGGGCAGTATCTCGAGCGAGGGTTCCCGGTGCTGTCGGCCGGGCCGACGCCGCGCGTGCGCACCGAGGACTGGTCGTTCACGCTCAAGCACGGACCGCGGCCGATCAAGAAGTGGAGTTGGACAGAGTTCAACGCGCTGCCGTTGACCAAGATGACCCGCGACATCCATTGCGTGACCGCATGGACCAAGTTCGACACAGCGTGGCAGGGCGTGCTGGTCGACGATATTCTGGCGGATGCCGGCATTGAGCCACTGAGCCCCTTCACTCTGGCGCTGTCCTTCGACGGCTACACCACCAACGTGCCGACGAAGGATCTCACCGCCGGCAAGGCGATGGTGGCGCTGCTTTACGAAGGCAAGCCGATCACGCCGGACCATGGCGGCCCGGCGCGGCTGCTGGTTCCGCATCTCTATTTCTGGAAATCGGCCAAATGGCTGAACGGGCTGCAGTTCACCGAGCGCGACGAGCCCGGGTTCTGGGAGTTGCGCGGCTATCACATCTATGGCGACCCGTGGCGCGAGCAGCGCTATAGGGGCGATCCATGAGCGACGGGCCGGCGGCGCAGTCGCCCTGGCAGACCGTCACCATCCGACGCATCGAAAAGCGCACGCCGCGCGTCACCAGCTTTTTCCTCGAGCCGTCGCGGCCCTTCGCCTATCGTGCCGGGCAGCATGTCGATGTCAGGCTGACGGCGCCGGATGGCTATCAGGCGCGTCGCTCCTACTCGATCGCCTCGGGGCCGGAAGCCGGCGAGATGATCGAACTGGCGATCGAAAGGCTCGATGATGGCGAGGTCTCGCCGTTCTTCCACGATATCGCGGCTGTTGGCGACGAGGTCGAATTGCGCGGACCGCTCGGCGGCCACTTCGTCTGGTACGACGGCGACGGCGGTCCGCTTCTGCTGGTCGGCGGCGGGTCCGGCGTGGTTCCGCTGATGGCGATGATCCGCCATCGCGCGGCGCGCAGATCGGCGGTGCCCGTGGCACTGGTGTTTTCCGCACGGGTCTGGGACGAGGTGATCTTTCGCGACGAGTTGATCGGCCTCGACGATCGTCGCGACGGCTTCGATCTGGTGCTGACGCTGACCCGCGAGGCCGCCCGGCGCCCAGCGGACTATTCGCGGCGGGTCGATGCCGCCATGATAGAGCAATCGATGGTGCGGCTGCCCGCGCCGCCCAGGTTCGCCTTTGTCTGCGGCTCGAATGCCTTCGTGTCGGCCGCCGCTCAGGCGCTGATCGATGCCGGCGTTCCGGCAGGCCTCATCCGCACCGAGCGTTACGGGGTTTAATGCATGTCGCGCAAAAGTGTGCAGCGGTTTTGCGATTACGACATGCATAGAAAACGACAACGTAAAGCGCGTCGCATAAGGCCTGCCAAACGCGACGCGCTTTAGCCGCCTCGCCGGTCAGGCGTCGATTTCGAGCGCCGTCAGTGGCTTCGAACAGCAGGCAAGGATGAAGCCGTCGTCGATCTCGTGATCGAGGATGCCGCCATTGTGGCTCATCTCGACTGTGCCCGAGACCTTTTTCACCTTGCAGGTTCCACACAGGCCGAACTCGCAAGCCGCTGGGATGCGCACGCCCGAAGCGCGCGCCGTCTGCAGCACGGTCTGGCCGGCAACGCAGTCGGCATCGACATCCGAAAGCGAAAAGCGGATCGGCGTTGCGGCCTCGGCAGGTGTCTCGAC
>NZ_RZSX01000911.1:0-2288 GCF_004023105.1 Mesorhizobium sp. M5C.F.Ca.IN.020.32.2.1
TCGATTGCTTTGGATAACCAAAGCTCAGCGGGAAGCCGCTCAGCGCATAGGCCAGCAACGGCAAGCCGATGATCAAAGCCGCCGATGTCCAGAACACAGGGAATTGCTGGCCGGTCGCCATCTGCCGCTGACGCGCCTTGCGGGCGACGAACCACGCCATGGCGATGCCGAGAAGCAGAGCGACCAGGATCAGCCAGGAGCCTTCGCCCCACATGGCGCGCGGAAAATAAAAGCCACGTTGGTTGAGAAAGGAGCTGAACGGCAAATTGATGCTCTCGCGCGGCGGCGGCAGCACCGAAAGCACGCCTGAATACCAGAAGAAGATGACCAGCAGCGGCGGGATGTTGCGGAAGACCTCGACATAGACCGTGCAGATCTTGCGGATCAGCCAATTGTGCGAAAGTCGGCCGACGCCGAGGATAAAGCCGATTATGGTCGCGGTGATGATGCCGGAGACGGCAACGATGAGCGTGTTGATGAAGCCGACCAGAATGGCGCGTCCATAGGTGGAATCCGACGAGTAGGCGATGGCGCTGTCACTAATGTCGAAACCGGCGCGGCCCCTGAGGAAACCGAAGCCTGATGCAATGCGCAGGCGCGTCAGATTGTCGATGGTGTTTTGGACGATCCACCAAACCAACGCCACCAGCACGATGACGACCACCGCCTGGAAGAATATGCCGCGGACCTTCGGATCGTTGATGAAGGAGCCGCGGCTTGGCTCCTCGCGAAGAATTTCCTGCGATGCCATTCGACCATCCCCTGGAAAGAGAAACCGGAAGGCAGGAAAGCTGCCTTCCGGATCACATTTCGATCAGCGGATCGGCGGAGCGTATTGTAGGCCGCCCTTGGTCCACAATGCGTTGATGCCGCGCGCGATCTTGAGCGGGCTGCCCGAACCGACATTGCGTTCGAACATTTCGCCATAGTTGCCGACAGCTTTGACGATGTTGACCACCCAGTCATTGGAGACACCCAGATCGGTGCCGATCTTGGTGTCGGGCTCAGTTCCGAGCACGCGCTTGATCTCCGGGTTGTCCGAGTTCTTCATCTCGTCGACATTGGCCTTGGTGATGCCGAGTTCCTCGGCCTGCAGCAACGCGAAATAAGTCCACTTGACGATGTGGTACCACTGGTCGTCACCCTGACGCACGGCCGGTCCAAGCGGTTCTTTCGAGATGATCTCGGGCAGCACAACGTGATCGGCCGGGGCGCCAAGCGTCAGGCGGATACCGTAGAGACCCGACTGGTCGGTGGTGTAGACATCGCAGCGGCCGGCGTCGTAGGCGGCGTTGACCTCTTCCAGCTTTTCGAAGACGACCGGGTTGTACTCCATCTTGTTCGACTTGAAGTAGTCGGCGAGGTTGAGCTCGGTCGTGGTCCCGCTCTGCACGCAGACCGCCGCGCCGGAAAGCTGCAGCGCGGAATTCACGCCCGGCAGCTTCTTGGCGTTGATCATGAAGCCCTGGCCGTCATAATAGGTCACGCCAATGAAGTTCAGGCCGAGTGCGGTATCGCGGTTGATGGTCCAGGTGGTGTTGCGCGACAGGATGTCGATCTCGCCTGACTGCAGCGCGGTGAAGCGTTCCTTGGCGCTGAGCGGCGTGAATTTGACCTTGGTGCCATCGCCGAAAACGGCGGCCGCGACAGCGCGGCAGAAATCCGCATCGATGCCTTGCCAGTCGCCCTTGTCGTCCGGCGCCGAGAAGCCGGCCAGACCGGTCGAGACGCCGCATTGGATGAAGCCCTTGGCCTTGACGTCGTCGAGCGTGGCCGCCGACGCCGCCGAAGCCACCAACCCAAGCGCGGCGGCGCCCAGAATGCCGATTGCAATGTGTTTCATAACCCACAGACCCTTTTCTGTTTTTTTCAGGCGAACCTGACTTTTTCCGTGTGAACGCAGCTTCCGGTTCCGGCCCATTCCCGGAACCCCGCATCGCAACCGACGCGCCGCCTCCCATTCACGAACTGCATCGAAGGCGATTATTTCAGTGAGGTCAAGGGAAATGACCTAAACCGAAAGAGTTTGAAAACCAATTGCCGCAAATGCCTGAATTGCAGACAAACGCGCCTGGAAATTAGCCAGCCGTGCGAACAAAGCCGGCAAAGCCCGGTCAACGCAAATCGGGGGCTGGGCCGGCAAAACCCGTCGCTCGGATTTACGGCCCATGACTGACTTGTCGTGCGATGAATTGGCATATCCAAAGCCCGCCGGCTGGCGGGTGGCGAACGGTTGCGCGGCCAATGCCGCCGCACTATGGCTAGCGCTTCATCAGAGGCGAAGTTTC
>NZ_RZSX01000912.1:0-2410 GCF_004023105.1 Mesorhizobium sp. M5C.F.Ca.IN.020.32.2.1
ATGATCAGCGGAAATGATCGCCGCAGCCATGTTGCACGTCAGGCCCTGCGCCATCCTTCGGAGATTAATCCACCGGGACCCTGGCTTCGATCGCCCTGCCCCAGTCGAGCAGCGGCTTGGCCCGCAAGGCGAAATCGACAAGCTCGTCGACCAATGCCGGCCCATAGATTCCCGCAGGGTCGATTTCGTACCGGACGGCGAAATGCCGGTTGCGGATGGCCGCCGCGAGATCAGCCTCCGTGACATGCTCGAAGCCGCGTGGCGCTCGCTTCATGCAACCTTCCGCATCGAGTTCGAGACGGTTTTTCTTCAGCGCTTTGATGAGCGCCCGGAATTCGCCCGGCCGCGTCGCGACGGCGTTGCGCATCGCCAGCAACAGCGACGGCCCGGGCTGCCACCAGGCAACGCCGGCAAAGCAGCGCTCAAGCCCGATATGGACGAAGAATACCCCCTGCTCCATCTTGGTGCCGTCAGGCGAAAGGATCGCCGACAGATGCCGGTTGTAAGGACTTTTGTCCCTGGAGAAACGCACGTCGCGATTGATCCGGAACAGCGACTTCTTGCGATCGCCGCGCAAACCCAGCCCCGCTGCCGTGAAGCGCTCGGAGAGAGTTTCGACCAGATCGCCGAAAGGGTCGCGCAGCTCGCGTTCGAAGAGCTCGCGGTTTTCCAGAAACCATTCCCGGCTCTGATGAAAATCGAGCGCCTTGAGGAAGGGAATGGCCTTTTGGCCGAAACCGCTAAATGCAGCGGCCATCATGCTCCTTTGCCGATCCGCTGCAACCAAGTGTCCTCGTCGATCACCTCGATGCCGAATTTGGTCGCGTCCTTCAGCTTGGAACCGGCCCCTGGGCCTGCCACCACGAGATCGGTCTTCGCAGAGACTGAGCCGGCGACCTTCGCGCCGAGACGTTCAGCCATCGCCTTGGCCTCGGGGCGTGTCATCTTTTCCAGCGTGCCTGTAAACACGATCGTCTTGCCGGCGACCGCATTGCCGGCTGAGACGTTCACAATGTACGGCTTCGGGTGGACCTGCGCGAGCAAGACTTCAAGCACCTCGTCGTTGCGTTCATTGCCGAAGAAATCGCGAAGCGCGCCTATCACCGTGTCGCCGATGCCATTGATCGATGGGAAAACGGTGTGTGGATCGGCCGCCGCCGCAGTCTCCTTGCCGATGCGGATCAACTCCTCAATGGTTGAGAAGGTTCGGGCAAGTACAGCGGCCGTGGTCTCGCCGATATGGCGGATACCCAGCGCGAAAATAAAGCGATCGAGTTCCGGTTCGCGGCGAGCGTCGATGGCGGCGAACAGCTTGTCGAGACCTTCGTAGTTGCGTTCCTCCACACCGCGCACATTCTTGCGCGTCTTGCCCGATGCGGCCTCGCGCTGCCTGGCCTGCTCCTCGCGCCGCTCAGCCAGCGCCTTGGTCACGGCGGGACGGCGATCCCTAAGAGTAAAGATATCGGCGGCTGTTTTGATCAATCCCGCATTGAAGAACAGGTCTATGTTTTCGGCGCCCAGGCCTTCGATATCCATGGCGCCACGTGACACGAAGTGGCGCAATCCTTCCACGGCCTGCGCGGGACAGATCAGTTCGCCGGTGCAGCGTCGGCGGGAATCTTCCTTGCCGGTCTTTTCGTTGATCTCGCGCGTTGCGGGTGAGCCACAGATTGGACAGGTCTGCGGGAATTCGTAGGGCACGGCATCAGCGGGGCGCTTGTCGATAACGACGCTGACGATCTGCGGAATGACGTCGCCCGCCCGCTGGATGACGACTGTGTCGCCAATACGCACGTCACAGCCGTCGCGGATTGGCTGGCCGTTGCTGTCGAGACCCTTGATGTAGTCTTCATTGTGAAGCGTGACATTTTCGACCACCACGCCGCCAACCGTGACGGGCGCAAGCCGTGCAACGGGCGCCAGGGTGCCGGTGCGGCCGACCTGAATGTCGATCCTGAGCACGGTCGTCATTGCCTGTTCGGCAGGAAATTTATGAGCGATAGCCCAGCGTGGTTCGCCAGTGGCGAAACCCCATCTGCGCTGCAATTCCAACTGGTCCACCTTGTAGACGACGCCGTCGATGTCGTAGCCGAGCGACGAGCGCTGGGCCTCGATCAGGTGATAGTGCGCGACCAGATCGTCGACCGACTTCGCCCGCACCATCAGCGGACTGATCTTGAACCCCCACTCAGCGAATTTTTGCACTGAATCGTATTGCGTCGGAGCGGGATCCCCTGACGTGTAGCCCCAGGCGTAGGCTAAGAACTTGAGGTTGCGGCTGGCGGTAACGGACGGATCCTTCTGACGCAGGGATCCGGCCGCCGTATTGCGCGGATTGACATAGTCCTGGCCGCCAACCGCCGCCGACCGTTCCTTCAAAGCCTCGAACTCCGCATAGGTCATATAGACC
>NZ_RZSX01000913.1:0-2406 GCF_004023105.1 Mesorhizobium sp. M5C.F.Ca.IN.020.32.2.1
CTCTCGCGCGATCGTCGCCCGCACTCTGCCGCAGCTCATGCGGCTCGGATCGTAGCGCGAGATCGCCTGCGCCTCGGCGGCCACCAGCGTCAGGCAGGCGGCAAGCAGAACAGTTTTCATGGTCCTCTCCCAAAACAGGACCTGACGCCCGAAGGCGGCACGATCCTTCCCCGCAACGTGCGCGATAGGCGATGCGAACCCTCCGCAACGCGCGACGTTGCAAGGCTTTCACGCGATTGGGGCGGCCTTTGGGCAGCGCCGCTCAGCGCCTTTTTCGTACCGTCTTGTTTTTTGCGGAGAAGCGGACTATATGAGGTCCATTGATATTTCGGCCGATCGATCCGGGCCTCGCGACATTCGCGTTTGCTGACGTCTATCTCCAAAATCTCGATACAAACCGGCTGGACTTCGGTTCGGTCAAGCTAAAGCAAACGTATAAGGACTATCGAAATGGCAACAGGTACGGTCAAGTGGTTTAATTCCACCAAGGGTTTCGGCTTCATCCAGCCTGACAGCGGCGGCGCGGACGTTTTCGTCCACATCTCCGCAGTCGAGCGCGCTGGGCTGTCGACCCTGGTCGAAGGCCAGAAGATCAACTTCGAGATCGAGCAGGACCGCCGCACTGGCAAGTCGTCCGCTGGATCTCTGAGCAAGGCAGCCTGATTTTGCAAATGGCGCGCGCCGGGCGATAGCTCGGGGCGCGCGGCAAGTCACGGATGTACTGACGGTCGCGCGAGAAGCGCACCGGAGCGAAAATCCCGACAAGCCGAAGCAGCAGATTGCTGCCGGCCCGGACCAAACGCTCCCGATCAGGCTTCCAAGCATGGAAGGCGGGATTTTGTCCCGCCTTTTTGCTGTTCGGATTCCATCTCTGTTCGATTTTCGTGTCCCGGCCGAAGGCCGCAAGCCCCGCCGGGCGTTGCGCCTTTTGGTGCGTCCTGCCCGGAGCGAGCCGCGAAGCGGCGACGAGTGAGGACAGTACTACCCCAGCCACTCCATCGGCACATGCCCCGGATCGGCCTCTACTCGTTTCAGCCAAGCCGCCACCGCCGGATAGGCGTCGAGCTGGAAACCGCCCATCTCGGCCGTATGCGTATAGGCGTAGAGCGCGATGTCGGCGACGCTCAATGCCTCACCGGCAAAGAACGCACTGCCCGCCAGATGCTTGTTCATTACGCCGAGCGCCTTGTTGCCGCGCTCCAGCGTCACCGCCAGCCGTTCCGGCGTCGCATCCTTGGCCCGTTCGGGAAAGGTGAGCAGGGCCTTGCGCACCGCGATATAGGGTTCGTGGCTGTACTGCTCGAAAAACAGCCACTGATAGGTTAGCGCCCGCTCGTATCTGTCGGCCGGCAGGAACCGCGTGCCTTCGGCGAGGTAAAGCAGGATGGCGTTGGATTCGGCAAGCCGCCTGCCGTCGTCGAGCTCGAGCAGCGGCACCATGGCGTTCGGGTTCTTGGCGACATAGTCGGGCTTGCGCGTGTCGCCGGTGTGCGAGCTCACCTCGACATTGGTGAAAGCTATGCCGAGCTTGGCCATCAACAGCCGCGGCTTGTAGCAATTGCCGCTGTCGATCATTCCATAGAGTGTGGTCATTTTTGCTCCCATCGCCGCTCCCCTCGGGAGCCGCCTTACCGGCAATTATCCTGGCAGCGAGGGCTTATTCCAGTGATTTGTTTTGGCCCAACCATCAGCGCCGCTGATAGATCACCCAAACAACGGCACGACGTTGTTGTCCCTGCCAAGCAGCCTGTCGATGGGCAGCGGCTCCTCGTCGAAGTTCGTGCCGGCCAGCGCCGGCCGGGCAAGGTAAAAACCCTGCATCAGGTCGACGCCGCCGTCGAGTGCCACGCGCAGATGCGTGGATTGCTCGATGCCTTCGACCAGCACCTTGGTGCCGCGGTCGTGCAACGCGGAGACCAGCGGCCGGAAAAACCGTTCGGCGGCGGCATGGCGACAGAATTCCGCGAACCAGGTGCCGTCGATCTTGACGATGTCGGGCCGGACAAGCGCAACCCGCTCTTCCGTCGAATGCCCGGTGCCGAAATCGTCGATGGCGATGCGGATGCCGTCACGCCGCATCTCGCGCGCCAGGCTGACGAGCACCTTGTCGTCGGCCGCCTGTTCGGTGATTTCGCAGACCAGCATGCCGGGGTACAGATCGAACTCGGCGAGATGCCTAGTCATCAGCCTGATCTCAGCCAGCGCTCGCCCGGGGTCATCGTTGATCAGCGGATTGTAGTTGAAGAATAGGTCGAGCCCGTCGACGCCGATGTTGCGGAAGTTCCGGAGATGCAGCACCCGGCACATCGTCTCGACGAACAGGCGATCCGCCACGGGTACGCCCTCGAAAAATACGCGTGGCGCGACCGACCTGCCGGCGCGGTGCGGCTCGATCAGGCCTTCGAC
>NZ_RZSX01000914.1:0-2400 GCF_004023105.1 Mesorhizobium sp. M5C.F.Ca.IN.020.32.2.1
GCCTCCAGCGTTGGGAATTGGTGCAGTCCATCGGTGCCGAGCGGCAACGGTTGCACCAAGACAACGGCCTTGAGATCGAGCGGGCCGTAAAGATGCGGGAACAGCGCGCCGCCGCGCGAGACCTCGTATTTCAGCAAATCACCCAGTTTGGCTCCATCGATGGCGACCAGCAGCAGCCCGGTCTGGCCGGCAAAGTGTTTTGCCGCCGTTTCCCTGGCTTGGCCGGCGGTGGAAAAATGGATGAAGCCGTCGGCGACGTCGATCGGCGCGCCGGTGAATCGGCCATTTCTTTCGGCCTCGCGCCACAACGCTTCAGGTACTATCTTGTAGATAATCTGAGACATGGTTGCGCTATAGTCCGAACCAACCATACGGGGAAGAGGCAAGCAGGTTCGGAAAAGTGTCACACGGTTTTCCGACAAGAATCTGCGTTAAGGCAAAGGCTAGCATTCTTCCCCATTTCCGGCGCAAACATGCGATAAATTGCGCTTACTGGCCCATGGAGGACAATATGCGTCCGCAGCACGTCTTGATTCCCGCAGCGCTCGTCTCGCTCGTCGCGGCATCGGCCTTTTCTGAGGAAGCCGACCGATACCGGCTGGAAAAGTCGGCCACGGGCTATGTCCGCATGGACACGCAGACCGGTGCGATGTCGATCTGCGAGGAGCGTTCCGGCCAGCTCGTCTGCAAGATGGCGGCCGATGAACGCGCCGCCTTCCAGGACGAGATCGACCGGCTGCAGAATTCGGTAAAGGCGCTCGACCAGCGCGTCGTCAAGCTCGAGAACTCGCTTGCCGCCCGCTTTGAGTCGACATTGCCCAGCGAGGAGGATTTCAACAAGACGATGAGCTACATGGAGCGCTTCCTGCGCAGCTTCATGGGTATCGTCAAGGACATGGAAAAGGACAGCGGCGAGGATGGCGCCAAGCCCAATTCACAAAAAACCTGAGCACCATTCACCGTGGGAACCCGGCGCATAGGCTTGCCGCTTGAAAACGGCTGATATCGCCGCATAATCGTTCGACTGATCCCGTAAGAAGCAGACAATCAGTGGGATTCGGGGAGGGCCTCGTGCCGTCAGGCTACACTTTCGTCATCGCTGACGATCATCCACTTTTTCGCGGCGCGCTGAGAGAGGCGCTTGCCGGCATCGGCAATGTCGCCGGCATTCACGAGGCCGGCGATTTCGAAAGCGCCAAGGCGCTGGTCGTGGCCAATGAGGACGTCGATCTGGTGCTGCTCGACCTGTCCATGCCGGGCGCGAGCGGCCTTTCCGGTCTGATCTCGCTGCGCGGCATCCACCCGACGGTGCCGATGATGGTGGTGTCGGCGCATGACGATCCGGTGACCATCCGGCGCGCGCTTGATCTCGGCGCTTCGGGTTTCATCTCCAAATCGGCCAGCATGGAGGAAATCCGCAGCGCCGTGCAGTCGGTGCTTGCCGGCGACATCGCTGCGCCCACGGGCATCGATCTCGGCGTCGAGCGCGATCCCGAGATATCCGATCTGATCAAGCGGCTGCAGACGCTGACGCCGCAGCAGACGCGCGTGCTCGGCATGCTGGGCGAAGGGCTGCTCAACAAGCAGATCGCCTACGAACTCGGTGTCTCCGAAGCGACGATCAAGGCGCATGTCTCGGCCATTTTGCAGAAGCTTGGCGTCGACAGCCGCACCCAGGCGGTGATCCTGCTCTCCAAGATCGGCAGCGACCCGCTGCAGGCAGCCAGCTGAGCTAGAGCATTTTGCAGCCAAGTGGAATCACTTGGCGTTGAATAAAAGCGGCTAAAACAGATAGATAGAGCGGTTCAATTGAACGCATCCCGCTCCAGCATCCTGGTCAACAGAAAGATTATGACCGTTACTCGGCCGCGGACGCCAGCGGCCTGACCCTCGCCATCATCGAGCGCAGCACCGCTGGTTTGAGTGGCTTGTTGATCACCGGCACGTCGAGTCTGCCGGCGGTGGCGCGCACCTCGCTCGAGCGGTCGGCGGTGACCAGCACGGCCGGCATGTCCTGGCCGTGGATCGCACGCAGTTTGACGATCGCGTCAAGGCCGGTCTCGCCGTCGAGATGGTAGTCGGCAAGCACGATGTCGGGGCGATGCGTGACGGACCCCTCGAGATCCCCCGTGCCGGCAAACGTGTCGACGCTGCAGCCCCAGCCTTCGAGCAGCAGCCGCATGCCGTCGAGGATGCGGGCATCGTTGTCGATGCAGAGCACGCGAAGCCCGGCAAGCGAAGCAGCAGTGCGGACCGGCGCTTTCGCCGTGACCACGCGCCGTGGCTCCTGCGCTGCCGCGACCGGCAGAATGACGGAAAAGCGCGTGCCCTTGCCTGGGTTTGAAAAGATCTGGAGTTCCAGGCGCAAGACGCGAGCGATGCGGTCGACGATGGAAAGGC
>NZ_RZSX01000915.1:0-2399 GCF_004023105.1 Mesorhizobium sp. M5C.F.Ca.IN.020.32.2.1
GCGCAAGGCGCCGGCGCTATCCTTGCGAGCCGACTTCATGGCATCCGCAGGACGGTCACTTGCGCTCAACACTGCCCGCAGGCGCTCGGCGACGATCTCCGCCTCGCCAGGATGAAGGTTGCAAGGGTCGAGGAAGAAGTGACCGCGCTCGACCTCGTGGTTGCGGACGATAATGGGAGGCGAACCTGCCGCCAGCGCCGAGGCAAGGCCGGCGGCGCTGAACCTGCTTTCGGGCGTAACAAACACCTGCAGGCGGTCGAGCGGATTGCCGGTCGGATCGGGAATGACATGCGCGGCGATACCGGGCAGCCCTTGCAATGCGTCTCTCCACAGATGCAAAGCCACTTCTTCCCGCTTGCGGATACCGGCATGGTCGCGCCGCTCCCAGGCCTCCAGGGCGGCCATGGTGCCGGCGATGCTTTCCTTGCCGATTTTCATCGCCCGAGCAACGCCACGATTCTGCAGATAGGCGGCCCGCACCAGATCCTTACGCCCGGTGACGATGCCGCTTGTCGGTCCGCTGAGGAATTTGTGCCCGCTATAGACGACGATGTCGGCACCGCGTGCGAGAAAGCTGCGCAAATCGTATTCGGAGGCGGCGTCAACGATCACCGGGACGCCCCTGGCATGGCAGATTTCACAGAATTCCTCGAGCGAAAGCATGCCGTATTGCACGGTGTGATGCGCAACGACGTAGAGGCCTGCCGCGGTACGGTCGTGGATCGCCTCGCGCGCATGATAGTCCTGCGTCACGCTGACAGTGCCGGCCGGTACGGCCCTGGCCCCGGCAAGCCGGATCGACTGGTCGATCGGCGCGCCGTAGTTGACGATGTGGCCGAGCTGGACGATGACCTCCGACTTGAGGCCCTCCGTGTCGTCCGGCAGCCGCTCGATCGCCAGAAGATTGGTGCCGGTCATTGTACCGGCAATGGCCATGGTGATGCCGCTGGCGCAGCAGGCCGTGATGAAGCCGGCCTCGCCTCCGGTGAGGCGCGCGACGACCGTGCTTGCGGCGCGTTGCAGGTCATCCATCTCCACCCACTGCGACGCGATCTCCGACATCGCGGCGATCGCTTCCGGGACGATGATCGAGGCGCCGAGCGCTGTCATCGTGCCGGAAACGTTGATGATCGGGCGGAGGCCGAGCCGTTCGCGAATTGTCGTGTTGGAGCCGTTTGCCGAATAGGTTTTCATTTTTGCGGATCCCATTTGGTAGACATCAGGCGGCGATCTCGACCACCGCCTCGATTTCGACAGTGATGTTGCCCGGCAATGAGCCGACACCGATCGCCGAGCGGGCGTGCCCGCCGATATTATCAAAGACAGCGGCGAAAAGATCGGAGCAGCCGTTGACCACTTTCGGATGGTCACTGAAGGTCGGGATCGCGTTAACGAAGCCAAGCAGCTTGACGACGCGCACGATGCGGCCGAGGTCCCCTGCCGCGGCGTGCATGACGGCGAGCAGGTTCAGGCCGGTAAGACGGGCATGCTTATAGGCCTCTTCAACAGTGACGTCCTCGCCCACCTTGCCGGTGCAAAGCGTGCCGTCGGCGCGCAACGGCCCCTGGCCGGAGAGGAAGATCAGCCGTCCGCTTTCGGCGTGGGTGACGAAGTTGGCGATCGGCGCCGGCGGCTCGGGCAGCGTCAGGCCCAATTCGGCGAGCCGGATGTAAGGCGTCATGAAAAAGGCTCCTTGCGACAGCTTTCGCCGTCCGATGTCAGAAATGCGAGGCACGAAACCGCGCCAGGAAACTGCGGAGACGCTCATTATCGATCTCGGTGCCCAGAATCTCGGCAGGCGGGCCTGCGGCGCTGACGCCGCCATCCGCCATGAAGACGATGCGGCTCGAGGCGTCGCGCGCAAAGGCCATCTCGTGCGTGACCATCACCATTGTCATGCCGTCCTCGGCCAGGCTGCGCACGACCTCGAGCACCTCGCCGACGAGTTCCGGGTCGAGCGCGGATGTTATCTCGTCGAGAAGCAGGATTTTCGGCTCCATCGCCACCGCCCGGGCGATGCCGACGCGCTGCTGCTGGCCGCCGGAAAGCTCGGCCGGCAGGCTGTCGGCCTTGTGAGCAAGTCCGACCCGACCAAGCCAGTGCTCGGCAATGGCACGTGCTTCGGTACTGCTCTTGCCGCGCACCTTGCGCAGGCCAAGCATGATGTTGCCGGCCGCCGTCAGATGCGGAAACAGATTGAAACTCTGGAACACCATTCCGGTTTCGGCGCGCATCTTCGCCAGGTCGCGCTCGCTGCGGCGCTGGCGTGTTCCCGTGTCGCGGAAGCCGACCTCCTTGCCGTCGATGCGGATGGAGCCGCTGTCGTAGCTCTCCAGGAAGTTGACGCAGCGCAGCAGCGTGGTCTTGCCGCTGCCGGAAGGTCCGATGACAGTCACCAC
>NZ_RZSX01000916.1:0-2399 GCF_004023105.1 Mesorhizobium sp. M5C.F.Ca.IN.020.32.2.1
TAAACAAACAAGCGCTTGACCTGGTCAAGAAGCTCAATGTGACGCCAGAGGACAACGCCACCAGCAAGGCGCTGACCAAGGCGGCGGACGAGGAACGGGCGAAGCTCGCCAAGCTCGACGGCGCCGCGTTCGACAAGGCCTATGTTGACAACGAGGTCGCCTATCACAAGCAGGTCAACGGCGCGCTCGAAACCCTGCTGATCCCCTCGGTCGAGAATGCCGAACTGAAGAGCCTGCTGGAGACCGGCCTGAAGCTATTCCAGGGCCATGAACAGCATGCCGAACATGTCGCCGGCATGCTGAAATGAGTACAGCACCGACGCTGTCGAAACGGCATCTGTGGATTGCAATGGCGCTAACTATTGCTGCCACATCCGTCAAGGCCGAAACGATTGAGGTGACGATCGAGAAGCTGGTGTTTTCGCCCGCAAGCATCGAGGCGAAGGTCGGCGACACGATCGAGTGGGTCAACAAAGACGTGTTCGCCCACACGGCGACCGTCACAGGCGGCTGGGAGGTGATGATCCCGCCGAAGACATCGGCGAGCCTGACGCTGAAGAGGGCAGGTTCGTTCGACTATTTCTGCCGCTTCCACCCCAACATGAAAGGCCAAATGACGGTGACGTTGCCCTAGCCAAGCCAGCAGAGACGGTCCTGCATGCGCAGGGCGGTCGGGCGGCATCAAGCCGCCTGGTAGCGAGGCGCCGGCTCGCCGATCTGCGTCGCGGCGAACAGGGTGGCGCGAACAGGGTGGCCGGGCAGCGTCGTAGGCTTCCCACAGCGCGCGGTCTGGTAGAGGTCCGCCAGGATGCCCACGACCGGTGAACGAAACATGCTGTGCTGACGCCACTCGGAAAAGCGATACCAGCAGGCATATGTCGTGTCGGTGGAGGCCAACCGGCGCTTCGAGGCGATTTTGGGGGCCGCCGCGGCCGAAAAGCTAAGGAGCCTCGCCGACGATGTCGCCTCGCAGGACTTTTCCGACGCCTATGTTTCGAAGCCGGCGAGCAGCACCGAATCGTCGGAGCGATAGAGCACCGCGCATCCTTTGGGACGCGCCACGGACGGTGCGGTCCAGTCTTTCTACGACCAGCGACCGCCGCTCGAATGCAGGCGGACGACAATCTGTGCTAAAGTAACCCTATGAAAGCATGGCTGGAAGCGGCAAAGAGCCGGGCGCGCGAGATGAAGCTTGATGTCGTCGCCCTGTGGTTCGCCGCACGCGATCCTCGGGTGCCCTGGTCCGCGAAACTCGTGGCGGGGATGGTGGCCGCCTATGCGCTTTCCCCAATCGACCTGATCCCGGATTTCATTCCGGTGCTCGGCTATCTTGACGACCTGATCATCGTACCGCTCGGCGTAATCCTGGCCATAAGGCTTGTTTCGCCGCCGCTGATGGACGAGTTTCGAGCGCAGGCTGCCGCGCTCGAAACTCGTCCGCAAAGCAGGACGGGAATGTTCTTTATCGTGGCGCTCTGGCTGGCTTTGGCAGCTTTGCTGATCTGGGCCTTTTGGCCCACCCACGCCAGATAGTCCGGAGGCTTGCTTGCACTTGAAACCGCTCTTGCCTGCTGCGCCGGCGGCCTAAAACCCAAGCGCCAGCCACGCAGTCCCAGCAAGCAGCGTGATCAGCGTCAGCGGCAGTCCGACCCTGAAGAAGGCTCCGAAAGACAGCGCCTTGCCGGCGGCGCGCGCCTGCTCAGCGACAATCAAATTGGCGATCGAGCCGAGCAGCGTGAAATTGCCGGCCAGAGTCGAGCTCATGGCGACGACCAGCCAGGCGCGTTCGGGGCTCTCCAGGCCGGGTATGAACGGCCGCAGCGCCAGCACGGCCGGAACGTTGCTCATGATGTTGGACAGCACTGCGGTGAAGCCGGACAGCCGCCAGACATCGTCCAGCCCGAGGTCCTTTGCCGAGGCGATGATCTCGGGGGTGAGAAGCGCCTTCTCGGCGCCGGCGACGACGATGAAAAGGCCGGCGAACATGAACAGCAGCGGCCCGTCTATCTCGCGGTAGATGCGCGCCGGCTTGATGGCGCGGGTCACAAGAAGGATGGCGCCGCCGATCAGTGCGGCCTTGGCAACCGGAACGCCGGCGAAGAAGGCGATTGCCAGTCCGATGCAGACGACCACGGCCTTGAGCACCTGTCCCGGCAGCATGCGGCCGCGATAGACCTCGGGGCTGAGCTCGGTCTTGCGCGCAAATTCGGCGCGATAGACGATGCGCACGATGACGACGACGGCGACGAGGCCAAACAGCGCGACCGGCGCCAGAGCCGCCGAGAAGGCCGGATAGGAAATCCCCGACAGCGCGCCGATGACCATGTTCTGCGGGTTTCCGGTGATGGTGGCGACGCTGCCGCAATTCGACGCCGTGGCGGTGGCGATCAGGTAGGGAA
>NZ_RZSX01000917.1:0-2398 GCF_004023105.1 Mesorhizobium sp. M5C.F.Ca.IN.020.32.2.1
CCTTCGTCATCATGCCGCTGCTGCTGGCCGAGCTGAAGACGATGGGTTTTTCCGGCGTGCAGAACTTTCCGACCATCGGCCTGTTCGACGGCCAGATGCGGCAGAGTTTCGAAGAAACCGGTATGGGCTTCGGGCTCGAGGTCGACATGATCGCCGCGGCACACGAACTCGACCTGCTGACCACGCCCTATGTCTTCAATCCCGATGAGGCCCGCGCCATGACCAAGGCCGGCGCCGACATCATCGTCGCCCATATGGGGGTGACCACCGGCGGCTCGATCGGCGCGACGTCGGCCAAGTCGCTCGACGACTGCGTGACGGAGATCGACGCCATCGCTGAAGCGGCGCGTGTCGTGCGCAAGGACGTCATCCTGCTTTGCCATGGCGGGCCGATCTCGATGCCGGACGACGCCCGGTACATACTCGAACGCTGCAAGGGCCTGCACGGCTTTTACGGGGCAAGCTCGATGGAGCGGCTGCCGGCGGAAGCGGCGATCGCCAGGCAGACTGCGGATTTCAAGGCCGTCACGCTTGGCGGCACAATCGTTGCAAAGAAAAAGATGGGATGAGACGATGACCGACAAGAAAAAGGTGTTTGTCTATCCGAAGGAGGTCAGCGCCTTCGGCTTCGACTGGGGCAGACTGTCGTTGACGGTGGCGCCCGAGGTGAACGGCGCGACGCACTTTTCCGGCGGCGTCGTCGACCTGCCGTCCGGCAAGGGCCACACGCGCCACAACCACCCGGGCGCCGAGGAAATCATCTTCGTCATATCAGGCAATGGCGAGCAGATGGTTGAGGACGACAAGGGCAATCCGGTCATTGCGAAGGTCGGCCCCGGCTGCACCATCTATGTGCCGGAAAGCCGCTTCCATTCGACGCTAAATACCGGCGATGGGCCGATGCAGCTCTTCGTCGTCTATTCGCCCGCCGGACCGGAACTGGCGTTGCGCGACCTGCCGGATTTCAGGCTGCTGCCGCCGGGCGGGAAGTGATCTTGCCGCCGCCTCAGTGTTGAGGCCCCCTCATCCGGCCGCTTCGCGGCCACCTTCTCCCCGCTGGGGAGAAGAGACAGGCGCCAGTGTTGGCGACCTCCTCTCCCCTCGGGGAGAGGTCGGATTGTCCCGAATTGCCCTTTGCAATTCGGTTGGCAATCCGGGTGAGGGGGCAGCGCCTTTCATTGCAAGGCTGTCAAACTCCACCCCTGTTCCAACCCCTGCCCCGATCGCCGAACATGACGTAGCCAGTCTCGGTGACCGCCACGGTGTCTTCCAGCTTGATGAAGCCGCGCGTCGGGTGGAGCATCGTGGTCTCGACCGAGAGCACCATGTTTTTCTCCAGCGGCTTTTCGGCATAGGTGCCTTCATATGTCACCGGATGGTTGGTCATCAGGAATGGCGCTTCATGCGTGATCAACCCCATGCCATGGGCGAAGAAATCGGTATAGGGCGCAACCTTGGATTTCTTCAGCACGCCCTCCGCATAGGAAATCATATCACCGCCCAGTGTGCCAGCGCATACCTTGGAAAAGGCCGCCTGCTGCACCGTCTCGACCTCGGCTAAAAGGTCCTCGAGTTCGGCATCCGGCTCGCCCAGAATGCCCATGCGGCAGAGGTCGCCGATATAGCCGTGATAATTGCCGCCTGAGTCAATCGACATCACCTCGCCCTTCTTCCATGCCTGTGGCGAGCCGGCGCGGTTGTGGCTGGAACCCAGCGTCAGCAGGCAATATTCGAAATGCGCTCCGCGATTGGTCTCCTCGCGCCGCAATTGCTCGATGATCTCAGTCTTGGTCGTGCCTTCGCGTGCCCACGCAATGGTCGCCAGCATGGAATCGGTGATCAGTTCGGAGGCGATGCGCAACTTCTCCAACTCGGCTTCCGTCTTGATGGCACGCATCCGCTCCAGCATATCAGTCGCGTCGATCAGCTTGGCGTCGGGCAATGCCTTGCGGATCAGCGTGTAGGCATCCGACGGCAGGAATGCCGGCTCGATGCCGATGCGGGCATCGCCCTTGCCGATTTTCGTCAGGTGTTCGACGGCATGGTTGGCGGCGTCGAGCGTGCCCCAGCAGGCGGCATGCAAGGTCGGCGTCCAGAACGGCTTGTTCTGGTGCTCGCCGCCCTCCATGCGGTTGCCGATATAGGCGGCGTGGCCCGGCCCGCCCTTCTCATAGACAACGATCGGCAGATAGCGGCTGTGGCCGATCGCATCCATGGCGGCGAAGAAGATGAACTTGTAGCCGCCAAGCAGATATCGCGTGTTGTGCTTGGAGGTAGCGAGCAGCACATCGATGCCGGCCTCCTCCATCAGCCGATCGACCCTGGCATGATCGAACGGGATGGTGCTGACGGCATTCTTGCCCGGGGCGACGTTCATCTCTCTCTCCCTGAATTTTCC
>NZ_RZSX01000918.1:0-2397 GCF_004023105.1 Mesorhizobium sp. M5C.F.Ca.IN.020.32.2.1
GAAGCGTACGGTGACGAAATCGCGGCCGTTGTTGCGGATCGCCGCGCCGCCCCGCCGCAGAAGGCGATCCCTGCCGGCGAGCACATTGCCGTTCGTCGACAATTTCAGTTCGCGCTCATGCAGGAAGCCGAAGCGCGCGACATAGCCGTCGTGGCGAGCCAGAAAACCCTGGCTGCCTTGCTGGTCGGTGCGCTTGCAAAGCACATGCTGCGGGCCGCCGATCAACGGCGTGCCGAGCAGATCGTTGACGCGCAGCGAGTGGCTGAAACGCGCCGACGAGGTGTCGTTGATGGTGGCGGTCGAATGGGCGGCCGTGGCGCGGGCAAGCGGCCGGAATTCGGCGGCGCCATAGGTATCGACGCCGGCGTTGACGACATAGTGGCGGCGGCCGGAAGACAGCTCGAAGGCCAGGCATCCGGCGTGCGCCGCGTTGGAAACATCGATAGGCGGTGGCGGGCCGGTATCGGCGATCACGGTGACGCCGCCGATGGAGAGGCGCTCGTAGCCCGAATGCGGTGCGTGCAGCAACGGCGCGCCGGCGGTGTCGTCGTGGCGCAGAATGGTGGCGATGCGGTCGTGGATGGTCGCGCCCATGCCGTTGAAGCGCGCGAGGCTGCCGTCCTGGTGGCGAAAGAAGCGAAGCGCAGGCAACATACGGTCGATGGCGCCCATCAGCGCCGCCGGCGGCGTTTCGGCTTGATTGGCATAGGTCTGGCGCAGCGGCAGAAGATCGGCGAGCGTTTCAAGAACGGCCATCGGATTGCGGGAAATATGACCGCCATCCGGCAGAATCTGACGGTCGAGCTCCTCGGCGAGGTTGCGTGTCGCACCACGCAGCGCCGATGGCGGTGCCGGCAGTGACAGAGCGGCGAAGGCAAGCGCGATGCGGGCGCGCAGCCTGTCCTTGCCGTCCGGCATTTCGCGTGCCATCGCCCTGAGATAGCGGATCTGCATGGCCAGCGATTTCAGGAAGGCGCGGTAGAAGGGAAATTCAGCGCCTTGCAGCACCACCGAGGAATGCTGCAGCCAGGCAATGACTCGCTTGGCCGTCGTGCCGGGCTCCCAGGCGACACCGGAAATGTTGCTGCCATGGATAGTGATCCAGTCGGAGACCAGCGCGCGGGCATTGGCTGCGGCAAGCTCAGTGCCGGCGGCGCGCATATGGCGCAGCCAGCGAAAACCGTGCAGCGCCTTTTGCCAGCCGGGATTGGGCACGGCAATCTGGAAGGGCGACTTGCCGCCGGTCTCGACCAGATGCCCCGACAGCGGATAGCGGCCATAATAGATCTCGAGCGCGATCTGTGGGTCGGCCAGGCGCAGGTCCGGCGGAGCGATCAACACCCGTTCCGGCGTGCGGCCGGAGTAGCGCCAGCGATGGAGCGGCCCGGCACGCAGGCGCCGGCGCGTCTTGCGCCAGAACTCCTTCGCGACAAGCGTCCACAGACGCGTCGTGCTGCCGGCGGCGATCGCCAAAAGCCCTCCTCATACCCCTCAACCCGAAGACAAGTTATATGCTTCAAGAACCTATGCGAAGGCGAATTCCATGGAGGCCTTGGCGTTCAGCCTGTTTTCCGCAGGATTCTTCCTAAAATACTCGACAAATTGTCGGCATTAGCCGGCTCTGCGAAAGCGGGCGGCGAAGAAGCCGTCCAGGCCGGACCGTTCCGGTGAGCCGAGCTCCAGATCGGCGGGCGTGGTGCGCAGCGTGCCTTGCGGCGTCAGGAACGGATCAATGCCGGCGATCTCGCCCGGGCGGAGCGGATCGTCGACGATGTCCGCCGTCCCGGCGAGGAAGGCGCGGTAAAGCGCCTCGCCTTCGAGCGGGTCAAGCGAACAGTTGGAAAAGACGATGCGGCCGCCGGGCTTGACCAGGGTGACGGCTCGGGCGAGCAGCCTTCGCTGCAGATCGGCGAGTTTTTCGATGTCGGCCGCTGTCTTCGTCCAGGGCACGTCGGGATGCCGCCGCACCGTGCCGGTCGAAGAGCACGGTGCATCGAGGAGAACGGCGTCGAACAGTTGTTCCGGCTCATATTTGAGCAGATCGGCCTGGACGATCTCTGCGGACAGACCAAGCCGTTCGAGATTCTGCGATAGCCGCGCCAACCGGTTCTTCGAGATATCGACGGCGGTTACATTGGCGCCGCCGAGAATGAGCTGAGCGGTCTTGCCGCCGGGGGCGGCGCAGAGGTCGGCGACGCGCAAACCCTTGATGTCGCCGAAGAGCCGGGCTGGAAGGCTTGCGGCGGCATCCTGAACCCACCAGGCGCCGTCTTCGAAGCCCGGCAATTCGGTGAAGGAGGCGCTGAGCTTTTCCACTCGCACCGTGCCGGTCGGCAGCACGATGCCGCCGGCACGGTGCGAGTGGAAAAGCTCAGCGCCTCCTTCACCGAATTGCCG
>NZ_RZSX01000919.1:0-2387 GCF_004023105.1 Mesorhizobium sp. M5C.F.Ca.IN.020.32.2.1
CTGGCAACCTTGCCGAAGGCTTCCAGCACCGAACGCACCTTTGCCGCGCTGATCTTTTCGGGCGCCAGGAAGTCGAACGAATAGCACATGTGCACGCGCTTGCTGCCGGCGGTATAGGCCGCCACCACCTCGAGCCCGCGCTGCGAATCGCCGACTTCGCCGACCGCCGCCGTCGCCGGATATTCGTCCAGCAGCGCGCGGAAGCGTTCGAGGAAGCCGAGATTTTCGGGGCGGCTCTTGTCGTAGAGATGGTTCTGGTAGTTGTAAGGGTTGACGGAAGGAGCGGTCTGGTCGTTGCGCTCTTCGGGCGGCAGCGGCGGATTGTCCTCCAGGCCCTGGCTGTGGAAGTAGAAATTGATTGTGTCGAGGCGGAAGCCGTCGACGCCGCGCTCCAGCCAGAAGCGGGTGACATCGAGCAGCGCATCCTGGACCGCGCGGCTGTGGAAGTTGAGATCGGGCTGCTCGGCCAGGAAATTATGCAGGTAATATTGCTGGCGGCTGGTGTCCCACTGCCAGGCCGAGCCGCCGA
This sequence comes from Mesorhizobium sp. M5C.F.Ca.IN.020.32.2.1, assembly GCF_004023105.1. Classification (NCBI taxonomy): domain Bacteria; kingdom Pseudomonadati; phylum Pseudomonadota; class Alphaproteobacteria; order Hyphomicrobiales; family Phyllobacteriaceae; genus Mesorhizobium; species Mesorhizobium sp. M5C.F.Ca.IN.020.32.2.1. Next base: position 530 of record NZ_RZSX01000919.1, read on the forward strand.
AGATCGACAGCCAGTTGTTTGGTGGCGTGCCGTCGGGCTTGGCGTCGGCCCAGACATACCAGTCCGCCTTCGGGTTGGTGCGGCTTGAGCGGCTTTCCCTAAACCAAGGATGGATGTCGGCGGTATGCGACAGCACCTCGTCGATCATCACCTTGAGCCCGAGCCTGTGCGCCTCGGCGGTCAGGGCATCGAAATCGGCCAGCGTGCCGAACATCGGATCGACGTCGCAATAGTCTGATACGTCGTAGCCGAAATCCTTCATCGGCGACTTGAAGAACGGCGAGATCCAGATGGCATCGACGCCCAGCGCCGCGATATAGGGCAGCCTGCGGATGATGCCCCTGAGGTCGCCGATGCCGTCGCCGTTCGAGTCCTGATAGCTGCGCGGATAGATCTGGTAGATCACGGCACCTCGCCACCAGTCGCGGTCGACAGCGAGGTCGGGGCTCAACGTTGCTTTCACAGCGGCTTGCATGATCTCAACCCCCTTTGACCGAGCCGGCGAGCAGCCCGCGGACGAAATAACGCTGCAGCGAAAAAAACACGATCAGCGGCACGACAATGGTGATGAAAGCCGATGTCGTCAGGATCTCCCAGTCGCCGCCGCGCGAGCCGAGCAACGCGTTGAGCTTGGCGGTCAGCACGATCTGGTCGCCCTCGGTGCCGAGAAAAACCATCGCGACCAGCAGATCGTTCCACACCCACAGGAACTGGAAGATGGCGAAGGAGGCCAGCACCGGGAACGACAGCGGCAGCACGATCTTGACGAAGATCTCGAAATCGCTGGCGCCGTCGATGCGGGCCGACTCCATGATTTCGCGCGGCAGGCCGGCAATGTAGCTTCTGAGGAGATAGATGGCGAAGGGCAGGCCGAAGCCGGTATGCGCCAGCCAGATGCCGAGATAGGTTTTCGACGGCACGCCGAAGAAGCTGCCGACGCCGTTGTAAAGCTTCAGCAGCGGGATCAGCGACATCTGCAGCGGCACGACCAAGAGGCCGATGATCACCGCGATGAGCAACGCCCGGCCCGGAAAGCGCATCCAGGCCAGCGCATAGGCCGCGAACGCCGCGATCAGGATCGGGATGACCGTCGCCGGAATGGTGACGGTCAGCGAATTCATGAAGGAGCGGCCGATGCCTTCCGAAAACAGCACCGTATTGTAATTTTCGGTGGTGAATTTCGGCGGCGCCGACGAGGCGTAGTAGACGCGCTGGCCGCGCTCGCCCTCAAACGGCTTCGTTGAGGTCATGACGAAACTGCCGTCGGCATTGAGCTGCAAGGTCTCGCCGTCGCCGAGATCGGCTGTCGTGCCGGCGGGATATTGCGTCGGTGCCGACGACTTGACGCCGAAGGCGCTGATGTCGCGGGCCGGATCGTCGCCGAAGATGTTGCCCTCGAGGACGAACTTGCCGTCCTTCTCGACTTGCGCCGAGGCGGGTGGCAGCCGGCCCGCTTCCGTCTGGGTGGAACTGGCGAACGAGTTCCACCAGCCCGAGGCGATGATCTGATCCTTGTCACGCAGCGACGAGACGAGAATGCCGAGCGTCGGCACGGTCCAGATCGCGACGAAGATGAAGACAGCGATATGGACGCCGAAACGGCTGGCAAAGGACTTTCCGGTCGCCACGGCCATCTCAATGTCCTCCCGTTTCTTTGTTGGCCTGGCGGATGTTCCAGACCATGATCGGAATGACCGCGATCATGATGATGATGGCGATGGTAGCGCCGCGGCCGAAATCGCCGCCGCCGCGGAACATCCAATCGAACATCAGATTGGCCAGCACCTGGCTGTTCCATTGGCCATTGGTCATGGTCAGCACGATGTCGAAAACCTTCAGCACCAGGATGGTGATGGTG